>JAVLBV010000100.1:0-2363 GCA_031580685.1 Haloquadratum sp.
GGTGCACCCCCTGGTCGAGGTCGTAGTGGTGCCGCAGCCGGCGTGCGACGGCGCGGAGGTACGGGTCCTCCCAGCGGTCGAGGGCGGCCGCGGTCATCTCATCGTCCATCGTCGGATCCGTCACCGTATGGGTACATGATTCATGATGATGGGTCTTGTAGCCCAGGGTATGCCTGCACAGGGAGGCAGCGAACGATGTGGCCGGTGCTCGATGACGTCGGTCGTCGACGCCACGGCTGACGGTCGGGGGCTGGATGAGGAGGCGTGGATCACCCTCGAGGACCACCAGCTCCGGCGGGCGAGCCCCGGTGCGTGGATCGCACCGGTGGTCCGCTGGCTGGATCGGCTGGGGTGGCGGGCGATCGGCCGGCGCTGAGCGAGGCGCTCAGAACTCGTGGAAGACGCGCCCGCAGCTGACGCACTTGACCTTCGCCGCCCGGAAGATGGGGCTGACCTTGATCACGGGGCCGTGGCAGTCGGGGCAGACCCCCGTCGCCCCGTCGGCGGCCACGCGGGTGGACAGATCCAGCATGAGGTCCTCGAGCTCACGGATCTGCTCGGTCTGTGTCGCGACGGTCTCCTCGAGCTCATCGATGATCGCGTCCCGCTCTGCGAGTGCATCGAGGTCGACGGCGACCCCTGCTGACTCCGTCGTCGCGTCGGTGGTCGCCTCGGCCTCCTCTGTGGACTCATCTGCCATGATGTTCGAGCGGATTTCACGGCCTCACGTCTTAAACCTCCCTCTGGTGGCCGATTCTCGCTCGCCGGGTCAAGGCAACCATTCTTAAGTGAAATGCCTGCGAAGGTGAAGCTGGTATGTCGCAGCTGGCGCTACAGACAATGGCATTAGGAGTAGAAGGCGAGGGCATCTGGCTCGCCCTCGGAACAATCGGGATGCTGGTGGGGATGGTCTACTTCCTCGCGAAGGGGTGGGACGTCACCGACCCCCGCGAGAAGGAGTTCTACATCATCACGATCCTCATCCCCGGCATCGCCGCGGCATCGTATCTGTCGATGTTCTTCGGCTTCGGTCTGACGCAGGTGCCGCTGGAGACCGGCCGCGTGGTCGACGTCTACTGGGCACGCTATGCGGACTGGCTGTTCACGACACCGCTGCTGCTGCTCGACATCGGCCTGCTCGCAGGCGCGTCGAACCGTGACATCGGAGCGCTCGTGGGGCTCGACGCCTTCATGATCGTCACCGGTCTCGGTGCGACCCTCATGAAGGTCGAGATCGCACGCTTCACGTTCTGGACGATCTCGACGATCGCGATGATCTTCCTGCTGTACTACCTGGTCGCCGTCTTCGGGCAGGTGGTCGCCGATGCGGACGAAGAGACCGTCTCGACGTTCAACGCATTGCGGAACATCATCCTCGTGACCTGGGTCATCTACCCGGTCGCCTGGCTGGTGGGCACCGAGGGGCTCAACCTGGTGAGCCTGTACGGTGAGACGCTGATCTTCATGGTGCTCGACCTCGTCGCGAAGGTCGGGTTCGGGTTCGTGCTGCTGCGCAGCCGGGCCATCGCCGGCGAGGGCAGCGCGCCCACGCCGTCTGCGGCAGACTGAGACCGACCACTCACCACGACGGTTTTTTGCGGTGCTGCGCCAAGCCGGATACGTATGTGTGCCGACACCACCTGGGAGCCCGCTGATCCGAAGCCGCTGAATCAGCGGGCCGTCCTCGGGCTGGTGGGGTCGGTCATGCTCGGCGTCGCCGGCTTCTTCGCGCTGGATCTGATCCGCACCGTCAGCGGGCTGGGCTTCCTCTCGGGGTTCGGGGTGGTGCTCGTGATCGAGCTCGTCGCGATCGTGGGGGTGGTGCTGTCGACGTTCCGCCTGCACGACGACTGATCAGTCGTCGGACGCGGTGATCTGCGCCAGCGCAGCGTCGAGGTGTGCCTGCGTCACCGTGACCGCCGTGGGTGCAGCATCTGCCGCCTCGATGGCCGTCTCGAACGCGAGCAGCCGCGCCTCCTGCAGCGTCGCCGCGATCGCACTGCCGCTGAGCCCCGCCGTCGCCTCGGTGAGCGCGTCGATGACGAGCGCGCGGGATGCGGAGGCGGAGGTGCAGCTCAAGCGGCCGGTGTGTGCCCCCGCGGGCGCATCGATCGCGATCAACCGGCGGGTGGGCACGCGGTGGCGACTGATCGGTGTCGGGACGCTGGAGTGAGCGCGACGGTCATCCTCGACACGAACGCGCTGATGGCGCCCGTCGAGCGGGACCTGCGGCTGTTCGAGGAGCTCGAGCGGCTGCTCGGCCCGCCGGTGCGGCCGCTGGTGCCCGCGCCGGTGGCCACGATGGTCGACCTCAGCGGTCCCGAGGTGCGGACCGCGGCGATCGAGACGCCGGTGCAGCTCGA
>JAVLBV010000101.1:0-2316 GCA_031580685.1 Haloquadratum sp.
CCGGACCCCATCGATGGGCATGCGTGAGCGGACGATCGGGACCATCGACTCATCCTGGGCGCCATCGGGAGGATTATACACACCCTCATCGGGGTCTCTGCCATGCAGGCGACCGCACAGGCACACCCCATCCAGGGGCTGATCAAGTACCACGGGATGCGCGATGGCACCCCCCGGTACCCGTATCACGACAGCATCTCGGTGTCGACCGCGCCGTCGGTGACGACGACGACCGTCGCCTTCGAGCCCGATGCGGCCGCCGATGTGTACGAGATCGACGGTGACCCGGTGGACGGGCAGGGCGCCGAGCGCATCCGCACGGTCGTCGACCACGTCCGCACGCTCGCGGACACCGACGCCGCGGTGCGGCTGGTCTCGGAGAACAGCTTCCCCACGAACATCGGCTTCGGCTCCTCCTCCTCGGGCTTCGCCGCCGCAGCGCTGGCGCTGGTCACCGCTGCGGGGCTGGAGCTGTCGCTGGAGGCGGTCTCGGCGATCGCCCGCCGGGGGTCGGCCTCTGCGGCCCGGGCGGTCACCGGTGGCTTCTCGCATCTGCGCTCGGGCTACGATGACCGGGACTGCCGCTCGGAGGCGGTCGAGACCGGCCTGACCGACACGCTGCAGGTGCTCGCGGTGGAGGTGCCGGCGTTCAAGCACACCGCCCAGGCGCACGCGGAGGCGGCGGAGTCCCCCATGTTCGAGGCCCGACGGGCGCAGATGCACGAGCAGATCGACCGCATGCGCGCGGCGCTGCATGCGGATGACCTCGCCGCGGTGTGCGCCCTCGCGGAGGCCGACACGCTCTCGCTGGCGGCGACGACGATGACGGGGCCGGCGGGGTGGGTCTACTGGCGGCCGGTGACGCTGGAGGTGTTCGACCTGGTGCGCACGCTGCGGTCTGAGGAGGAGCTGCCCGTGTGGTTCTCCACGGACACGGGCGCGAGCGTCTACGTCAACACCACCCCGCCACACGTCGAGCGTGTGCGGTCGGCGCTCACCGCGCTGGGCCAGCCCGTGCACCACTGGCACGTGGGTGGGCCCGCGCGGCTGACACCGGATGCGGCGCTGTTCTGAGCGGGCCTGCCCGAAGCGCGTATGTCTGCGGCGGCGTTCGTGTGGGTATGTACGACCGCATCCTGGTGGCGACCGACGGGGAGGCTGGCGCGGCCGCGGCGACCGCCGCGGCGGTGGACCTGGCGGTGATCCACGAGGCGACGCTGCACGGTGTCTTCGTCGTCGATCCGCGCATCTACAGCGCATACAGCGGTGATGAGTACGTCGACGAGGCCGAGGGGCCCGAGCACGGGCTGCTGGAGCTGGGCGAGGAGGCGCTCGGGGAGGTGACGATGAGCGCGGATGCGGTGGGCGTCGCGCATGCGACACACCTCCCGCGGGGCCGCCCGGGGCAGCAGATCATCGAGACCGCCGAGGCGGTCGACGCCGACCTGGTCATCGTCGGCTCCGCGCGGCATGACGAGGCGTACCGCTCGCTGCTGGGGTCGGTCGCGGAGACGGTGGTCCGCCACTGTGAGCGACCGGTGCTCGTGGTGAAGACCTGACGGCGCCTCTGCATCATCCGGCGCCGCACAGCGGGCGCCCATGGCGGGTGGTCATATGTCCACACAAGCCTCAGACGGCTGAGCTGCACCTGTGTGGTATGAGCGAACGGGCAGACCAGCGCACCCTCACGGGTGCCCGATGAGCGGGCCCCCAGCGCACCGCCATCTGCGGTGGCCGCACGGACCGGCCCCATGAGCGAGCACCGCCTCCGGCGTCGCACCTACGAGCTGTTCGCCCCCCGACTGGGCGGGCGCGTGGGGGTGTTCGTCGACTGGATGATCATCACGCTGATCGCACTCAACATCCTCGCGGTGATGTTCGAGACGGTCGACCCGATCGCCGCGGCGTACGCACGCGAGCTGTACCTCTTCGAGCTGGCGTCGGTGGCCATCTTCACCCTCGAGTACGTCGCACGGCTGTGGGCGGCGGTCGAGGCGCGTGAGTTCGAGGGGCCGATCAGCGGGCGGCTGCGCTTCGCGAGCCGGCCGCTGATGCTCGTCGACCTGGTCGCGATCGCCCCGTTCTACATCGCCGCGGTGTTCGCGGTCGACCTGCGGTTCATGCGCGCGCTGCGACTGGTGCGGATCTTCCGGCTGCTGAAGATCGCCCGCTACTCCGCCTCGCTGCGGTCGTTCGGCTTCGTCCTGCGCAAGCAGAAGGAGAAGCTCGCGGTCGCCGCGTTCGTCGACGTGCTGGTGCTGGTGCTGGCGTCGTCTGCGATGTACCAGCTCGAGCACGCCGCACAGCCCGAGCAGT
>JAVLBV010000102.1:0-2288 GCA_031580685.1 Haloquadratum sp.
CTTCAGGACTGGGGCAGTCCGCGGAGCTGGCGCGATCGCTGATGTACCCGGCACTGCGCTGGGCCTTGCAGGCATCGGCCAGTTCGTCGGTGAGCGCGGTGTCGAGGTCGCCACCGGAGAGGCTGACGAGGCGGTCGCAGAGACGACCGCAGCCTTCGAGACAGGACTTGAGGCGGCACGCGAGGCTGTCACAGAGCGGCCTGTGCAGACGTTCACAACCGTCGGCAGCTCGCTTGTCCTCAGCGCTGGCGCGTTCGGCGCGGCCAGTGCAGTCGGATCGCGCGCAGGGACAGCAGCGCGCTTCGCGATACAACCGGGCGAGGAGCTGCTCGGTCGTGGTGGCTTCGCCGCGACGCGAGCCCTCAGAGGCGAAGAAGCTGCGCAGCGGTTCTTCCCAATGCAAGAGCCACTGATCTTCTCGGAAGAAGCCGCGCTCCGCGCCGGCAGTCGCGTCCTCGATCGCGCACGCGCGGCAGATGTGCAGGTCCGGGGGATCGGTGCAGGTGTCCCAGCAGTCGAGGTCGAGTTCGAGACGGAGGATCCCGCCAGAGAGATGCAGGAGCGGCTCCTCGAAGCGGAGCAGCGGCGAATCGTCCCGATGCAGGACGCACCGCCACGCAGCGACGACAGGCGACCGCGTCGGTGCCCGCGCGGCACCAGCTGACGCCGGCGGATGCGGTCGCGTTCATCCGCGAGCGCTTTGACGTTGCGGTGACGGAGACCGACAATGAGTGAGTCGACCGCGGAGACCGAGGCGGACGCCACCACGGGCCAGCAGGTCGCCTGCCGGCGCTGTGGGCGCGAGCAGGGGCTCGTCGGCAAGTACGACATCAACCTCTGCCGGCAGTGTTTCCGCGAGATCGCACGCGAGATGGGATTCAGGAAGTACCGATAATCATGGCAGGCAACGATCCATTGGCAGATGCACTCGCCGGCGTGGACAACGCCGAGCGGGTGGGCCATCTGTCGCACGTGGTACAGCCCGCCTCGAACATCATCGGCGCCGTCTTGGAGGTGTTCTACGACCGCGGCTACATCGCGGGCTTCGAGTACCGCGAGGACGGCCGGGCCGGTGAGTTCGAGGTCGAACTCAGTGGTGCGATCAACGCGTGTCAGGCGGTCAAGCCCCGCTACTCGGCGGGCGCCGACGCGTTCGAGCGGTGGGAGAAGCGGTTCCTGCCCGCACGCGACTTCGGGACGCTCATCGTCACGACCTCCGCGGGCGTGATGAGCCACTATGATGCCCGCGAGGCGGGCGTAGGAGGGCAGATCATCGCCTATGTCTACTGAGGAGATCCACCGCGAGACGATCGCGCTCGCAGACGACGTGACCGCTGCGGTCGACGACCTGGTGCTGACGGTCAGCGGGCCCAACGGCTCCGTCGACAAGCAGCTGTGGTACCCCGACATCACCGTCGAGGCCGCCGATGCTGCGGTGACGGTCACCGCGACGTCGACCGGCCGCAAGACGATGGCCACCGTGGGGACGTTCACGAGTCACATCGCGAACATGGTCCACGGTGTCACCGAGGGGTGGCGCTATGAGATGGAGATCTACTACGCCCACTTCCCGATGCAGGTGAGCGTCGAGGGCGATGCGGTCGTCATCGGCAACTTCCTCGGCGAGCGCGCCGAGCGCCGGACACAGATCCACGGTGACACCACCGTCACCGTCGACGGTGACCGGGTGATCCTCGAGGGGCCCGACAAGGAGGCGGTGGGCCAGACCGCCGGGGACATCGAGCAGCTCACACGGGTGACCAACAAGGACACCCGGGTGTTCATGGACGGGGTGTACATCATCCACAAGCCGTCGCTGGGGGAGGACTGAGATGTCCGAGACACCCACAGCGCTCACGGACATCCCCGGTGTGGGGCCGGCGAAGGCCGAGACGCTGACCGCAGCCGGCTACGCGGATGTCGCCGCGCTCGCCGCGGCGAGCGAGGCCGAGCTGGCGGAGGTCGATGGGGTCGGCCCCGCGCTCGCCGCCCAGATCGCCGAGGCGGTCGCGGACGTCGAGACCCCCACCGACGCGGCGGCCCCCGCCGAGGAGGCGGCGGACGCGCCGGCGGCCGAGCCGCCCGAGGCCGACGACGAGGCGCCTGAGTCGGACACAGCAGCCGACGAGGAGGCGCCCGAGCCGGACACAGCGGCCGACGACGAGGCACCGACGACCCTCGAGGAGATCGCGGGGGTCGGCCCGGCGACCGCCGAGGCGCTCACAGACGCCGGATACGGCTCCGTCGAGGACGTGCGGGCGGCCGCACAGGCGGAGCTGTCGGAGGTC
>JAVLBV010000103.1:0-2236 GCA_031580685.1 Haloquadratum sp.
CACCGACGTGCCCTACGGCCGACAGTCACCCATCGGTGCGGCCACCCAGCGGGCGCTGGTCGCGGCGGTGAACTCGTCGATGTGTGACTCGACCCAGTCGGCGGTGACAAGCGTCTCTGTTGCCATATCACCAGATGCTGTGGGACGGTCAAAGGGGTGGTCACCCCAGCAACCTCTGCGGTGTTCTGTGACGCCCCCAGCGCGCCGTGTCTGGCCCTCTGGGCCGATGGTGACGGGCCCCGGGACGGATGCGGGCTGCGAGGGGAGTCGGAGCTACCGGCACATGTTGCCGCCGTCAGTGATCCACGGTCACGAGCACCTTGATCGCCTCGCGGTCGTCCATCGCCGCGTAGCCGTCGGCGATCGCCTCGAGGTCGACGGTCAGATCGAAGATCGGCGCGGGGTCGAGCGTCCCCGCGAGCACGTCCGCGAGCAGCTCCTCCGCGTACGCCCGCACGGGCGCGATCCCCCCACGGAGCGTGATGTTGTCCCCGAAGAAGGGGTACAGGTCGAGGCCCGCCTCCATGCCGTGGGGCACACCGACGTAGCCGACGGTCCCACCGGGGCGGCACACCGCGGTGGCCGTCTCCATCGCGCTGCTCGCACCCACACACTCGAGCACGTGGTCGACGCCGCCGTCGGTGACCGCCAGTGCGGCATCGACCGCATCCTCGCCCCGGGCGGCGATGGTCTCGGTCGCCCCGAAGCGCTCGGCGACCGCGAGCCGATCGGGGTGATGGCCCATCGCGACGATCTGGCGGGCGCCCAATCGGCGGGCTGCGAGCACCCCACACAGCCCCACCGCCCCATCACCGATGACGACACACCGGTCCGCCGCACCGACGCCGGCGGAGACCGCCGCGTGGTGCCCGGTGCCCATCACATCCGTCAGCGGCAGGATCGACCGCAACATGTCGGGGTCATCCGCCGCGGGCGCGGGCACCCGCACGAGCGTCCCGTCCGCGTGCGGACAGTGGACGAACTCCCCCTGTGCACCCCCGTTCTCGCCCGCCCAGCTCGCGCGGTCGGTGCACGCGATCTGCAGCCCGCGTCGGCAGAACTCACACCGCCCACAGGAGATGAGGAACGGCGCGAAGACGCGGTCACCCGGCGCGACCGACCGCACCGCCTCGCCCACCGCCTCGACGATGCCCATCGGCTCATGGCCCACACGGGCGCCCCGGTCCCGATCGGAGATGCCCCGGTAGAACCACAGGTCCGACCCACAGACGGCGGTGTGGGTGATCCGGACGACCGCCGACGTCGGCGTCGTGACCGTCGGTGTGGGGACCTCATCGACGACGATCTCGCCAGGTGCCTCGAAGAGTGCAGCGCGCATACGGTGCGGTCTGGCCCCCGAGCACAAAACCTCTGAGGCTCTCCGGTGCGCTGTGGTTCACACCGACGGTCCCGGCCGCCGCAGCCGTCCCGCTCTCGTCGTGGGCGGGGACCGCCTGTGTCCCGCCGGGTCAGTCGCCGAACATCTGCCGCATCATCGGGTGCATCTCCATGAGCTGCTCCTCGGCGATCTCCTCGTACAGCTTGTAGGTGATCGACACCGTCAGCAGCAGCCCCGTCCCCGAGACGCTCCCGATCGTCCCCAGCATGTTCGCACCGACGGCCAGCACACCGACGAGCGCGCCGCCGATCACCGTCACCTGGGGGATGTACCGCTCCATCACCTTCTCGATCACCTGGGGGTTGCGGCGGAAGCCGGGGATCTGCATCCCCGAGCGCTGGATCTGCGCGGCGGTCGCATCGGGGCCCATCCCCGTCGTCTCGACCCAGAAGATCGCGAAGATCGCCCCGCCGATCACCATGAAGATCAGGTCGATCGCCACGCGCACGGCGATGTCGAGCGGGTCGGCGGCGGTGAAGCCCAGGAACCACATCCAGTCCTGCCGCGACTGGATCGGCGCGAGGTACCAGAACAGCCCCCCGGTGATCTGCCCCTGCGAGTACGTCCCCACCCACCCGGGCATCGCCGCCCACGTCGAGTTGAGGATCTGCCCGAGGAACTGGATGTTCGCCTGCACCGCCCGCACCAGGATCATCGGCAGGACCGACGCGTAGATGAGCTTCACGGGGAAGCGCCCGCGGGCACCCTTCACCCGCGCGTGCGAGAGGGGGATCTCCACGCGGACGCTCTCGGCGTACACGACGATGATGAAGATCAGCAGCGTCGTGATGAGCGCGAGCAGCTGGCCGGAGCCCAAGAACAGGTCAGACAGGCCAT
>JAVLBV010000104.1:0-2237 GCA_031580685.1 Haloquadratum sp.
GTCCGCGGCTTCCCCGCGTACAACCGCTCGAAGCTCGCGAACATCATGTTCACCAGCGCGCTCGCCCCAGCCGGCTCGATGCGGCGGCGGGGTCGATCGGCGTCAGCGCCAGCCGCCCGCCCTCGTCGGGGAAGATGCGGTAGTACTCGTCACGGTCGGGGATCGACAGGATGTCGAACAGCCCCACCGGCCGGTCGTCGTGGCGCACGGGCGCACCGTTGATCTGCACCCCGCCGGTGCCGATCGCATAGCGTGCCTCGCGGCGCGTGTCGACGACGCCCAGCACATCCCGCAGCAGGATGACGATGGGTACGCCCGCCTCGCCGTGGGGGCCCGCGCCCGCCTTGACGGTGAACGTCTGGGTCTTGCGCTCGATCGGCCACGTCCGGGGCGCCGACAGGCGCTTCTGGTGTCGGGTCATGCCTCCTCCTCCCCCTCCAGGCGGGCGGCCCGCCGTGGGTCCTCGAGGTCCAGCTCGGTCACCCGCACGTTCGATGCGTCGACCGGCCGGGGGACGGCCTCGCCGTCGGCGCGGTCGACGGTCACGTCCTCGACGGCGATCGTCATCGCCGACAGGTCGACCGACAGCACCTCGCCGGTCGTCCCGGCGTGGTCACCGCGGAGCACCTCGACGGTGTCGCCCGCGTTCACCCGGACCGACCGGCGGCCGTACTCCTCGCGCAGCTCGGCACTGAGGGGCGCGCGCACCTGCTGATGTCGCCGGTGCAGCGGGGCCTCCGCGAGCCGCTTGCGTTGTTTGCGTGGTTGCTGTGTCATGGTCATACGATCATCGTCGCCGTCGAGGCGATGCTCCCGAAGCGCTCGGCGACCTCGCGCGCGACGGGGCCTTTGATCTCGGTGCCGCGGGGCTCGTTCAGGTCATCGATGAGCACGCCGGCGTTGTCCTCGAACTTCAGGCGGATGCCGTCGGGTCGGCGGATCGGCTTGCGCTGACGGATGATCACCGCCTGCAGCACCTGCCGGCGCATCTCCGGGGTCCCCTTGGTGACCGAGACGGTCACCTGGTCGGCGATCCCCGCCTTCGGATGGCGGTTCTTCACGCCGGAGTAGCCCTTCACGGAGATCACCCGCAGCTCGCGGGCGCCGCTGTTGTCCGCACACGTGATGAGCGAGCCGCGGGAGATGCCGCGGGAGACGGACGCCTTCAGCGCGTCCATCACTCCTCACCCCCCACGCGCTCGATCACGACGTGCGCCTTCGTCTTCGAGATCGGTCGGGTCTCTGCGATACGGACCGTATCACCCTCGGCGAGCTCCAGACAGGGCGGGGCGTGCGCCGGCACCCGACTGCGTCGGTTCATGTACCGGTCGTACTTGGGCACCCGCACGTCGTACTCGCGCTCGACGATGACGGTCTTGTCCATCTTTGTGGAGGCGACGGTCCCCTCGAGCGTCTGTCCGCGGACGGGTAGTGACCCGTGGAACGGACAGTTCTCGTCGGCACAGTCTGCCTCCGGTTCTGGTGTGTCGAATCCTATTGCCATCCTGGCACTCCTGTGTCGCGGATCCGGTCTGCGGGTCGTGAGAGCAGTCTGTCCCCATCCACCGTAACGTGGGTCACCGCGTCGCGGTCGGCCACCGGTGTGGCCGGCCGGTCCGCCGTGATCCCCGGGGTGTTGCCATCCCCGGCGGCTTCATCCATGGGTCGCAGCCGTCGGTCTGCGCCCCCCGCCGTCAGGAGGGTGAACCGCAGCTGCGTGCCCGCCTTCGGGACCTGGCGGTCCCCCGCGGCGGTCGCGATCGTCACCGTCTGCTGTGTCTCGTCGACGAGGCGGCCCGACGTGCCCACCTGGGTGGGGTCGGTCGCACCGGTGACCTCCACCGCCAGCCCGATCAGCTCGTGTCGCACCAGCGTCTGTGGGGTCACCGGCATGCTCAGGCCTCCTCGTGGTCGCCTTCTTCGACCTGGATCGTCTTGATCCGGGCGATCGTCCGGCGCAGCTCGCGCATCCGCCCGGGGCTCTCGACGGCGCCGCCGGCGGCCTGCCCCGCGCGCATGTTCAAAAGCTCCGTCTGCAGCGTCTCCAGCTCGACCGACCGCTCGGCGGCGGTCATGTCGCGGATCTCCGCGGTGTAGAGGATCGCCATCTACGCGGCCCCCTCGACGTCCGCCTTGATCTGCGCGGCGAGCGCGGGCCCGATGCCCGGCACCTCCGCGAGCTCCTCTGCGGTCGCCGCCTGCACCGCCGCGACGTCGGCGAGCCCCGCCTCGACGAG
>JAVLBV010000105.1:0-2098 GCA_031580685.1 Haloquadratum sp.
GATGCGCATCGCCGACCTGCAGAGCGATGCAGCGGGGGGGAGCGCGGGGGCGGTGGATGCGACCGGGGCGACGGGTGCGTATCAAGGCATCTTCAATGCGATCAACGTGAACTTCGGATGGTTCTACATCCTCGCGGTCAACATCTTCATCCTCGCGCTGGTGTACTTCGCGCTCAGCAAGTACGGGAAGATCCGCCTCGGCGGCGTCTACGCCGAGGAGGAGTTCAGCACGTTCTCATGGATGGCGATGTTGTTCAGTGCGGGGATGGGTATCGGCTTGATGTTCTGGAGTGTCGCAGAGCCGATGTGGCATATGAACACCGGCGGTGGGAACCTCTTCCCGTACGCTGGTGGAATCGGCGCGGAGGCGACCGGCGCAGGTGCACAGGCGGCACTGGCGACGACGATCTTCCACTGGGGGTTCCACCCGTGGGCGATCTACGGCCTGGTCGCGCTCGGCCTGGGGTTCTTCTCGTTCAATCGCGGGCTGCCGCTGACCTTCCGGTCGGTGTTCTACCCGCTGCTTGGTGACCGGATCTACGGCTGGCCGGGACACATCATCGACCTGATCACGGTGTTCGCGACCCTGTTCGGGCTGGGCACCTCACTCGGGTTGGGCGCCCAGCAGATCGCAGCGGGGCTCAACATCGTGGGTGGCATCCCGAGCGGGACGACCACGCAGGTGGGCGTCATCGCCGTGGTGACCGGCATCGCGACACTCTCGGTCGCCGCAGGGCTGAACAAGGGTGTCAAGCGACTGAGCCAGCTGAACGTGTACATCATGCTCGCGTTCCTCGCGTTCATCCTCGCGGTGGGGCCGACGCTGTTCCTGCTCGATGGGATCGTGCAGTCGGTCGGCTTCTACCTCCAGAACTTCTTCGAGATGTCCTGGTGGACGGACAGCTTCTTCGCCGCAGGTGCAGCTGGCGCACTGGGTGGCGGTGCCCGTGGCGGCGGGTACGCCGACTGGGGGCACTTCTGGACGGTCTTCTACTGGGGCTGGTGGCTGGCGTGGTCACCGTTCGTGGGGCTGTTCATCGCCCGGATCTCCCGGGGGAAGACCATCCGCAGATGGTCATCGGGGTGCTGCAGCTCGCCGAGGAGGCCCCCTCGCACATCGTCGCGCCGGCGATCCACAAGTCCCGCGAGGAGATCGCCGCGCTGTTCGCCGCGACGTTCGACCCCACCGAGCCCCCAGAGACGGCGGCGGAGCTCACCCGCTTCGCCCGCGAGCGCCTGGGTGCGCTGATCGAGGGGGCGGACGTGGGGATGACCGGGGCGAACTTCATCACCGCCGACACGGGCACGCTCGCGCTCGTGACGAGCGAGGGCAACGCGCGCAAGACGGCGGTCGTCCCCGACACCCACATCGCGGTCGCGGGCGTCGAGAAGGTCGTCCCCAGCGTGGAGGAGCTCGCCCCGTTCATCGAGCTGATCGGCCGGTCGGGGACGGGCCAGGACATCACCTCGTACATCTCGCTTTTGACGCCGCCGGTGCGCTCACCGGTGCCGGACTTCGACGTGCCCGAGCAGCCGCTGTCGACGGGCGAGCCTGACCGCGACTTCCACCTCGTGCTGATCGACAACGGCCGAATGGCCATGCGGGAGGATGACCAGCTGCGGGAGACGCTGTACTGCATCCGCTGCTCGGCCTGCTCGAACACGTGTGCGAACTTCCAGAGCGTGGGTGGACACGTCTTCGGCGGGGAGACCTACTCGGGGGGCATCGCGACGGGGTGGGAGGCGGGCATCGAGGGGCTGGACGTCGCCGGTGGGTTCAACGACCTGTGCACGGGCTGCTCGCGCTGTGTGCCCGCCTGCCCGGTGGGCATCGACATCCCCTGGATCAACACGGTGGTGCGCGACCGTCGCAACCGGTCGGCGGACCATCGCCTCGAGTGGCTCGTCGATGGGCTCAGCCCGGATGCGGAGCCGGCGGGTGCGCCGCTGCAGAAGCGGTTCTTCGGCAACTTCGAGACGGTCGCCCGCTGGGGCAGCGCCACCGCACCGGTGTCGAACTGGCTGGCGGCGCTGTTCCCTCGTGAGCCCACGTTCCCGATCGAGCCGGTGGATGCGCGCATCGCCGCCGAGGTCACCG
>JAVLBV010000106.1:0-2048 GCA_031580685.1 Haloquadratum sp.
GGGCGCACACGGCTGGCGGGTGAACACGTGGGTCAAGCAGGGGATCCTGCTCACGTTCGCCACCGGGGAGATCACCGCCCACACACACGGCGGCGTGACGTACAACGACGTGCTGCCGCTGGCGGCGACCGAGGCGTACGCCGACCGCGGCACCCGCAACACCCCCGACGGGACCGTGGTGCGCCGGGGTGCACACATCGGTGCCAGCTGCATCCTCATGTCGCCGAGCTTCGTCAACATCGGGGCGCACGTGGGTGATGGGACCCTGGTCGACTCCTGCGACACGGTGGGCTCGTGCGCGCAGGTGGGCGCCGGCGTGAAGCTCGGGGCGAACACCGCCATCGGTGGGGTGCTCGAGCCCATCGAGGATGCGCCGGTGATCCTCGAGGACGGTGTGTCGCTGGGCGCGGGCTGTCGGGTCACCTCCGGCTTCCACATCGGCAGGGACACGATCGTCGCCGAGGGGGTGCTCTGCTCGCCGCGGCTGCCGGTGTACGACCTCGTCGATGAGGAGGTCCGCTACGGCTACATCCCCCCCGAGCGGCGGGTGTTCACCCGGTACGTCCCCTCGTCGATCGGGACGCACCCCCTGTTCGAGGACAGCGGGGCGTTCAAGCCGGCGATGGTCGCGCTCGATGTCGCCGCAGAGACGCTCGACCGCACCCAGCGTGAGGAGCTCCTGCGGGGGTGAGCACACCGATGGAGGGGGATGCCGCCTGGATGGACGGATGGGACCGCACGCAGCTGCAGACGCTCGCGGACACCTACGGCACCCCCGTCTATGTGCTCGACCGCGCCCGGGTGGCCCGCCGGTGTGCGGCGCTCGCGGCGGCGTTCGACGGCGTGGACGTCCGCTATGCGATGAAGGCCAACAGCGACCCTGCGGTGCTGGCGACGGTCATCGACGCGGGCTTCGGCCTCGAGTGTGCCTCCGCCGGGGAGCTGCACCTCGCCCTCGAGACCGACATCGACCCCGGACGGCTGCACTACACCGCGGTGAACCCCCCCACGCTCGATCTGGACTTCTTCGTCGAGTGTGCGGAGCTGCGCCCCGCGATGACGGTGACCGCGGGTGCGGTCGACACCCTCGAGCGGCTGCTGGATCGGCAGTACACGGGTCGCGTCGCCCTGCGGGTCAACCCGGGCGTCGGCGCGGGCCACCACGCGAAGGTGACCACCGGCGATGCCGACAAGTTCGGGGTGCCGATCGAGGAGGCGATGTCGGTGCTCGAGCGGTTCGAGGACCGCCTGAGGTTCGTCGGACTGCATGCGCATGCGGGCAGCGGCATCCTCGGCGATGACCACGCGTCGCATCTGGCGATGGTCGACCGGCTCGTCGCGCTCGCGACGGAGGCCGCCGCCGCGGTGCCGGGGCTGGAGTACCTCGACATCGGGGGTGGCTTCGGCGTGCCGTACCGCCCCTCCGAGCGCCCGCTCGCGCTGGATGCGCTGGCGGCGGCGATCGACGAGCGGCTGCAGGGGTGCCCCCTCCCGCTGGCGATCGAGCCCGGGCGGTACCTCGTGGCGCCGGCGGGGGTGCTGCTCAGCCGGGTCAACACCAGCAAGCGGGCGCGCACGCAGCGGATCATCGGCATCGATGCCGGGATGACGACGCTGCTGCGGCCGATGCTGTACGACGCGTACCATCCGATCGTGAACCTCTCTGCGCCCCCCGAGCGCGCGCGGGAGCCGGTGACGGTGACGGGGCCGATCTGTGAGACGGGCGATGTGCTCGCGACGGACCGACCGCTGCGCACGCCGCAGCGGGGTGAGCTGCTGGCGATCGGCATCACGGGGGCGTACGGCTTCGAGATGGCCTCGACGTACAACATGCGGGCACGGCCCGCGCGGGTGGTCCTCGACGGGGACGAGCACACGCTGTCGGTGCCGCACCAGACGCTCGATGAGCTGCTCGCGGACCGGGGGGTGGTCCGATGAGCGCGACGGTGCCGGTCGAGCACATGCACGGCACGGGCAACACGTTCCTGGTGGTCGATGCGGCGTCGACGACGTGGCCCACGGACGCGGCCGCCTTCGCGGTCGCCGCG
>JAVLBV010000107.1:0-1972 GCA_031580685.1 Haloquadratum sp.
CGATCGACAGCGCCGCACCCAGGAAGCCGCCGATCAGCGCGGGGATATCCTTCCGCAGCGCCAGGATCGTGACGACCAGCGCGGACAGCGACAGCGCGATGAAGACGTTCGCGAGGATCATGCCAGACTCCTGATCGCTGTCAGTCCTGCAGCTGCAACCAGGACCAGCGCGATGAGTGGGAGGAGTTCAAGCGAGGGCGTCGCGACCGCGTCGATGATCGCGAAGGTATCGCTGTTCGTTGATGCGGTGCTTGTTTCGATCACTGCCTGGTCATACGCTGCATATCCCAGGAGCGACGAGACGCCCACGATCGCGACGACGGATAACCGGGATTCCATGCCTACGGCTACGGAAGCGGTCTATAAAAAAGGGGAAGTGGGACTGTTTACCGGTTCCCGCCGAAGCCGGAGACCTGCGCCAGGACCAGCGCGGCCACGATCACCAGGAGCACGATCGGCGCAAGTTCCATGGCGGTCGCGATATCGCCCACAATGGCCGTCTGGTCGATTCCAGTCGTGGTATTCGGAAGCGCCGCCTCGATCTCGTTGAAGATCAGGACGCCGACGATCAGCGTCACTGCACCGGCGACAAGCCGGGTGAACGTCGCCACCTGGTCGTTCGAGGTGGATACCGACGCCGAAGACGTCCCACTGCGGAGTGTGGGAAGCGAAAACATGGTTATCGGTTCCCGCCGAAGCCGGACACCTGTGCGAGGACCAGCGCGGCCACAATGACCAGCAGCACGATCGGTGCCAGTTCCATAGCTGTCGCGATATCACCGACGATCGCCGTCTGGTCGATACCGGTCCCGCTGTCAGGAAGTGCCGCCTCGATCTCGTTGAAGATGAGGACGCCAACGATCAACGTCACTGCCCCGGCGACAAGACGGGTAAACGTCGCGACCTGGTTATTCTGGGTCGATGCTACATCTGTCCCCTGCGATCGGCGCAGGGTAGGCATGGTAAGCGCCATATCTGGCACTACATGTATCTGGATATAAAGAATCAGAATCTTAAGCCGTTCAATGAATCTGTAAGCACGTTTTAAGCGTCTCAAGGGATTTGTAAGGAGTGAATGCCTTCGGAGACTATCGCTGCGTCTGTCCCGACCGACAGTACGCTGTATGAACGGTTCGAGGAGTACCGACGTTCGCGGGCGATCGCGTCGAAGTCAGAAGCGACACGCGAACTGCTGCAGTCCGGCCTGGAGACGGAACTGGACTACGCCGGGGGTCGCACGATCATCGACGGGAACGAATCGCTGCTGCTGTCGCTGGCGTTCATCGTCAGCGCGGAGGACCTGCTGTCGGTCATGATCACCGTCGGAGGTACGGTCACTGGCACGATCGTCTTCGCAGCTGCAGGAACGCTGCTGGTCAGCTGGCTGCTGGCAGACTACCAGCCGGAGATCATCTTCAAGCGGCTGCGACGGGTGCGGTCATGAGTTCGCAGCAGCGCGTCAGCCCCGACCAGAAGATGCGACCGGAGTACGTCGATAACCTCGTCGCGTCCGACCTGGTCGACGGCATGTACGACGAGGACGACCTGCCCCAGCCGATCCTGGACCTGCTGCACAAAGACTTCCCGCTGGCGAACATCCGCGGCGACGATCGCGAACACTTCCGGCTGCTGGCGGATAACATCAAGATCCTCGTCCAGGAACTGTTCGCGCCGGAGGGGTCGCGCATGACCGGCGTGGTCGGTCAGGCGCTGCTGGAGGACCCCAGCTACGACGGGCGGTCACTATCCCGTCAGGAGCGCGTCAGGCTCCAGACGGTGCTGCTGGACCACTACGCGCGATCGTCGCGAGGCGTCGGCGGCTGGCAGCAGGACAAGCTGTCGGAGACGATCAACACCTCCCGCGTCGAGGACGCACGCGAGACGGAGGAAAGCCTTGGTTCATCGCCGCGGCGGCGGTCAAGAAGCTGCAGGCGCAGGGGCGAGAGGTGGTGCCCGAGCGGACGGTCACGGG
>JAVLBV010000108.1:0-1935 GCA_031580685.1 Haloquadratum sp.
GCAACGCAGCATATCGTACCTTTCGCTGCCGCGAACATGTCAACGCGCATAAGTAAAACAACCTCTCCGCGCCCGCACGCGTATGTGCGATGGTAGGCGAAAAAGTGTTCCACGATGTTAGCATATCGCATGATTCGCAGGATCATCCGATAGATATTTGTCAGATGCCCCGCGTAGCTCAAGCTACGAAAGCAAGCATCCGGAAAGGGGACTCCACACTCTCCTTTCGGGCCTGAGCCGCTTAAATGTGGCGATAGCGACGCTTTCGGCCCAGACAATGACACTCCCACACGAGAACTGGACGATCCACGATATCGGTGATGAATCGGATTACAAGGACTTCCTCGAGGAGTTCTTCGAGGAACACGGCTGGACGGTGATCCGCGAAGAGGCACCAGCTGGCACAGGCTACAGCGCGGACATGCTAATCGAAGATGACGAGCTCGGCTGGTTCGGCATCGAGGCGAAGGTGACGAACTACGGTGGCAGCCAGCCAGCTGCTGCGCACCACCAGATCGTCAACAAGTATCGCGGCCGGATGTACATCGGTCACCGTATCGACCGCTGGATCTACGCGCCGTTCTATGAGTATGCCGCAGATGCGGAGGACTCGACGGACATCCCCGATCCGCAGCGCCAGCACATCGTGACGGAGCTGATGTGTTCGTTCTTCAACAGGCACGGTATCGGGTACCTCGACCCCTTCCGGTGGGATATCACCTTCAGGTACCTCGAGCCTGAGTACACCATCTCCATCCAGGAAGACACCCCGCAGACGGCGATCGCGGCGATTGATGCCCACGTTGACAAGCGTATGCAGGAGTACAGCTACCGATGAAGCCGGACGTCGAAGAGTTCTGCCGGTTTTACGACCTGCTGATTGAGGCGGCACCGGATGGATATGAGCCGTGGTTATTCCGTGTGCGTTCGGGTGATAAGGCACCAGCGACACAGTTCGGCAGCTGGAAGGATGCGTCGGCGCGCCTCGATCTGGACGCGGCCGTGGAGTGGATGGAGGATGGCGGCAACATCGGCATCGCCGGCACTGGGGATGACGAGCTCGTCAACGTCGATATCGATGACGAGGACGAGACGGATATCGACGATCTGAAACCGACATTGATCGGGCGATCGCGCTCGCGGACTGGCGTGCACGCATGGTACTTCGCAGCCGAGGACATCCCCAATATCCCCACAGACACCGCAGGCGAGGTGCGATCCTCATGGCAGTACGTGGTCGCACCGGGCTCCTACGTCAAGACGGACCCAGAGACGGTGCCCGAGCACCAGCGGGAGCTGGCAGGCTACTACACGATCGAGCGACCTGCGCCGGTGACCTCGATCCGGCTGGCGGAGTTGCCGGATGTGTTCCAGGCCGCCGCTGCACCGACTGAGCCCGACCACACCGCGACAGAGGACATACCGGATGTTGATACGGGGGATAGCATGCTTTGGCGGGTCTCTGCCAGAGACGTCCTGCGTGCGGAGCGCGGCGACGCGACACCGAACCAGCGCTTCCCCGCACTGTGGCACGGCTCGGAAACCGACAGCAACATGTCGATATCGCAAGATGGTGAATTCCTGCACTGCTGGCGTCACGGTGTTGCACACAACGGTCTGATGGCTATGACGATGCTATCGGATGAGTCCTGCCGCTGTCAGCAGATCGGCTCGGGGCACAAAGGCGGTTCACCCAGCACACTGCCGAGTGACAAGGGCAGGTATCTCTGGGCAGCGTGGCGGTATGCGAAGGATGTGGGGCTCATCCCCCGCGATGACCCCGTACCGTACGCTGCCCTGCTCCACATCGTGCGCGAGAAGGAGCTCGCGACGCCGGTCGAGATTCCGAAGACGAAGGAGGAGTCACTCCCCCGTCCGGTCTATAAGGCCGCTCTCGCGGTCGTAGAGGGCTTCGGCTACGACCACGGTCGTCAC
>JAVLBV010000109.1:0-1894 GCA_031580685.1 Haloquadratum sp.
GCCCGGCACGTGGGGAAGATCGGTTCACCGCCGAAGCAGAACTCCCACCTGCTGTCATCTGGGTCGGTGGGGAGCTCAGTCGCGTCGGGGTGACCGGTGTGGAGAAACTCGTGAAGCTCGACCGGGACGGTCGTCGGCCACTGATCCTGCTGCCGGTCTTCGAGGTGTTCGTCGACCTCCCACAGGGTCGCAAGGGGATCGACATGAGCCGGAACATGCAGGTGATCGATGAGACGCTCGAGGCAGCGACCGCGGAGCCCGCGTACCGCCTGGAGGACATCTGCCATGATGCCGCAGAACGGCTGCTGCAGAAGCACGAGTACACGTCCACGGCGACGGTGGAGATGACCGCAGAGCTGATCATCAGAGAGGAGACGCCGGCGAGCGGGCTGGCCACACAGCAGTCGATCGATGTGATCGCCGCGGCGACGGCGACCGATGAGGGGACCGCCGCGAAGATCGGCGCGGAGGTGACGGGGATGACGGTCTGCCCGTGCAGCCAGGGCATGTCCGAATCCCGCGCGCGGGAGGTGCTGGCGGGGCTGGATGTCGACCGGGCGACGGTGGATGCGTTCCTCGAGGAGGTGCCACAACCGGGGCACTCCCAGCGGGGGCATGCACAGCTGAGCGTCGAGACCGAGGGCGTGCCCCCGGTCGACCTCATCGAGCTGGTCGACATCGCGCGTGATGCGATGTCCGCGCGGATCTACAACCTCGCGAAGCGGCCGGATGAGGATCACATGACCTACGCGGCCCACCAGAACGCACGGTTCGTCGAGGACTGTGTCCGGGCGATGGCAGACGGGGTCGTCACCCGTCTGCCGGAGCTGCCCGATCAGGCGGTGATCCACATGCAGCAGTCGAACGATGAGTCGATCCATCAGCACAACGCGCATGCGGAGCGCGAGGTGAGCATGGCGGTGCTGCGGACAGAGGTCGCCGAGGGCTGACCGGGCAGATGCGCCTGCGATGGGTGCTGCTTGGGGTGTTGGCGGTGCCCGTCATCGATGTGCTGCTGCTGGTCCCGCTGGCCGGGGAGATCGGGCTGCCGGCGACCGTGCTGGTGGTGGTGGTCACGGGGCTGGTGGGGATGCTTCTCGTCCGTGCGGAGGGCCGGGCGACGCTGCGGCGCATCGTCGATGAGCTCCAGCGTGGACAGCTGCCCGCGGATGCACTGATCGATGGGGGACTGCTGATCGCCGCGGGTGCGCTGCTGTTGACACCCGGCATCGTCACCGACGCGATCGGGTTCCTCGTGACGGTACCGCTGACCCGTCCGATCTTCCGTCAGATCGTCCGCTCGGTCGGGGTCGACCCGGTGCTGCAGACGCAGACGGTCGGCTTCCGGCAGGATGACAGCGGGGAGGTCATCGATATCGGCGGCGACGGGGACCCCTGAGGGGTGGGGGAAAAGAAACGCTTATCCGAACCTTACAGGTACCCGAAGATGCGCCGACCTGGGCCAATAGCTCAGTCAGGTTGAGCGCTCGGCTGATAACCGGGAGGTCCGCGGTTCAAATCCGCGTTGGCCCATTCCCGTCGCATGCGGGGTCGGGACCCTCCCCAGCCACCCAATCGCGGTCGATGCCGTCTTATGCACCACCGTGGGACCTACCGGTGGATATGCCCACCGCCAGACTCAGCCGCCGGCAGCTCGCGCTGGTGCTGGTGGTGTTCAGCGGGGTCGTCGGGTCGGGCGTGGGCGTGTGGGCGCTCACCCGCGTGGGGTACCCACGCCTGGGGAGCCTCGTCTTCCTGCTCGGGTACGGGGGGATGACCCTGCTCGTGTACCTCTACTGGATCCGCCCACTGGAGTTCAGCGCACCGCGGTGGGACGATGATGAGTGAGAGCGGAACGTTCATAGCCGCATCTGGGTGAACCGTACACAGACAG
>JAVLBV010000010.1:0-33444 GCA_031580685.1 Haloquadratum sp.
CCACCTGCGGGACCGCACGGGTGATCGCGGCATCGTGAAGTACCTACGTGGGGATGTCGGCGGCGATATCATCGACACGTACACCCACAACTGGGGTGATCGCGTGCGTGAGACCTACCTCCAGCACATCTACCGTCTGCTGTGAGGGCAGCGTGGGTGTTGCTCGACCGATATGTACACCGTATGCTGCGATACGAAGGCAGCGCGCCGGTCAGCTCAGAGCCTGGTGGAGTCGCCGATCTCCAGGATCTCGACGTGCTGCGGATGGGTGAAGCTGCGCGCGTGGTCGACCAGGCCGCGAGGGTCCGCGGTCAGTCCCTTCCACATGTCCCAGTGGGTCGGGATGAGCCGCGTACACGCCAGCTGCTGGGCGATGGTGATGATCTCATCCGCATCTGAGTACCACTGCGTCCGCACGAGCTCGCCCGTCTGCTTGTCGGGGATCATCCCCGCGGTCCCGAAGGCGGCGATGGCGATGTCGATGTCGAACCTGTCTGCGACGGCTGTGAGTCCGTCACTGGGGCGGGCATCTCCGAGGTGGACGACCGTGCCGCTGGGGTGGTCGATGACGTAGCCCACCGGGTCGACCGCATCGGGGTCATGGGCGTCGATCACGGTGATCGAGAACCCCCCGATCGCGAGCTCATCCCCCACATCTACCTCCACCAGCTGGGCCTGATCAACACCGAAACGGGTGGACCATGCCTCCGTCTCCGTCGCCTTCTGATGCGCTGCGGAGGGGGCGTAGCAGCGGGCACCCGTCGCCTCCAGGATCGGGGCCTGCGATGGCCCATGGGTGTGATCGGTGTGCTCATGCGTCAACAGCATCCCGTCCAACGCCTCCACCCCCGTGGGGTCGAACGGCACCGGGATCATCCGGATGGTCCGCGGCGGATCTCCCGTGCCCAGGTACGGATCGATCATGAGGGTGGTGCCGTCAGCCCCCTTGAGGATGAAGCCGTTGCAGCCGAGGTACCAGAGGTCGACGCCACTGGGGTCGGTGGCCGCGACCTCATCGAGCAACCATCGGCCCCAGTCACTCGTGCTCATGTGAGACCATCTGCACCCGCCCGCAAGAGCGTTCCCACCGGCGCGGGGGTTTAGCCCATGCGGGCCCTACACGTGTTGTGACAGCCCCGGATGTCCTCATCTTCGACGCGGAGTGCCCCTACTGCACGGTCGCCGCATCGACGCTGCGGACGATCGACGATCTTCTGCTGATCGGCTGGGATGAGCCCGCAGCACAGCGGTTCCTCCATGCACAGTTCGACGCGGTGCCGTTCGCGATGGCGCTGGTGGAGCCCGGTGCGGAGACGGTTCACATGGGCCGCAGCGCCGCGGCCCGGTTGGCGCGTCGGGCCGGCTCCCCCGCACTCGTCGGCACGCTCGTCAGGACGCAGTATGACCGCATCGCGGACGTCGTGGGGCGCCTCTCGGGGCGCGAACGAGCGGTGGATACGGTCAGCGGCCAGCACGAGCTGACCGATGCGGCTGCGGGGGCCATCGGAGAGCTCGTCGCGGGTGCGGGACCGGATGCAGCGCTCGCTCAGTGAGCGAATCGAAGTGAGGGAAGCCCCTCACCCGCACCGGTCCGGGCAAGGCCGGTGCGATAGATTGCCGGTTTGTCAGAGGCACCCCGGCAACTGTAACTTGTCACTATTAATACTTATATTCACGGTCTGAGTAAATCGGTCAGACGGTGAGGTGGCTCAGCTCGCGACGGAGTCGACCGCGGCTGCGACGAGCTGGATGGGGTGCTCGGCGGTGAGTGCTCGGTCGCCCAGCTGGGTGCGGCATGACGTGCCCGATGCAGCGACGAGCGCCGCACCCGGGTCGAGCTGGTCGATGAGGATGTCGGCGATCGCCTGGGAGAGGTCGTAGTGCTCCTGCTCGTAGCCGAAGCTGCCGGCCATCCCGCAGCAGCTCGAGTCGATCGCCTCGACCGCATAGCCCGCCGATGAGAGGACCTCGGCGGCGGCGTGTGCCCGGCCGGTCGCCTTCTGGTGACAGTGCCCGTGGTACTGGACGCGTCGACCGCCGCCTGCGACCGGGAGCTCCGCCAGGGCGTCGGTCTCCCGGAGGTACTCCATGACCCCGAAGGTGGCCGCACTCACCTCCCCCGCGCGCTCGCCCAACAGGTCCAGATAGTCCGACTGCAGCATCACCGCATCCGAGGGCTCGATGACCACCACGTCACGTCCCGCCGCGATGTACGGCTCGAGGGTGTCGCAGGTCCGCTCCGCGCGCGCCCGTGCGACCTCCAGCATCCCCTTCGAGAAGGGTGGCCGGCCCGACCCCCCCGTGTACGGCGCCAGTGTCACATGCACACCGGCGGCCTCGAGCACCTGGACGGCCGCCTTGCCGTTCTCCGGCTCGATGAACATGGTGTACGTGTCCGGGTACAGCACGACCTGCCCGGTCGCGGTCTGCTCGTCCACCGTGCAGCCACCTCGCGCATCGTACCACCCACGCAGCGACTGGCTCGCGAACCGCGGCAGCGACCGCTCCTGTGCGACGCCCAGCAGTCGCTCCTGGAGCACCGCCGCCCCGGGTGCACGCTGCAGCAGGTTCACCACAGGCGCGAAGCGGGCGGCCAGTGGGGCGATCCGCCCGAACTGCGCGAACACGCGCGTGCGCACCGATGCGCCGTGGCGCTGGTGATACGCGTGGGTGACCTCCGCTTTCATCTTCGCCATGTCCACCGCGCTCGGGCAGTCGTGTGCACACCCCTTGCAGCCGATGCAGAGGTCCAGCACCTCCTCGACGAACGTGTCTGTGAGGTACTCCTCCGGTCGCATCTCCCCCGACATCGCCGACCGCAGCAGGTTCGCCCGCCCCCGTGTCGTCTGGATCTCCTCGCCCGTGGCACGGTAGGTGGGGCACATCACCCCGCCCGTCGTCGACTGTTCGCCCCGACAGCCACCACAGCCGTGGCACAGCTCGACCATCCCCCTGAACCCGTTCTCGTTCGGCCACTCCAGGGTGGGTGTCAATGGCGCCGTGAACTCGTAGGCGGGGTCGAAGCGCAGGTCCTCGGTGAGGTCGTGGTCCCCACAGACGTTGCCGGGATTGAGCAGCCAGTCCGGGTCGAAGGTGCGCTTGATCTCCCGGAAGACCTCCCACAGCTCCTGGCCGTACAGCTTGCGGTTCCACTGGGTCCGCGCACGCCCGTCACCGTGTTCGCCGCTGACGGAGCCGCCCAGCTCCACGACCAGATCGGTCACGCGCTCGGCGATCGCCTCGAATGCGGCGAGCCCCTCGACGGTCTTCGTGGAGATCAGCGGACGGATGTGCAACACCCCCGGGCCTGCGTGGGCGTAGTACGCGGCGAAGGTGTCGTACTCCTCGAGGATCGCCTGGAACCGCGCCACGTACTCCGGAAGCGACGCCGCGGGGATGGCGGTGTCCTCGATGTACGCGATGTGCTTCTCATCGCCGGTCCGCGAGAGCAGGATCGGCAGGCCCGACTTGCGCATCTTCCAGAACTTCGCTTGGGTCTCCGCGTCGACCGCCGGCATCGCATGTGTCGCCCGGCCCGCGCTGGAGCCGCCTGCGCCATCGGCCACGCGGTCGGCTGCGAGCGCGTCGATCTGCGCCTCGATCGCGGCGGTGGTCTCGCCGTAGAACTCGACCAACAGCACCGAGTTGGTCCCCTCCGGCAGCAGCTCGACGACCGGCCCGAACTCCGGTGAGTCCCGCGCGAGCGCCAGCAGGATGTCATCCATCACCTCCACCGCAGCCGGACCGTGCTCGAGGATCGGGGCGACATCCGCCATCGCGTCCAGGATCTCATCATACGTCAGCAGCAGCACCCCCTTCGCAGCGGGCTTCGGCTCCAGCCGCACCGTCGCGGCGGTGATGATCGCGAGGGTGCCCTCAGACCCCGCCAGCAGATGCGCGAGGTTCACCGAGCCCGGTGTTTGGTCGGGATCGACCCCCGAGTCATCCGGTAGCCGCATCTGTCCCCGCATCGCATCGACCAGCATGTCCAGGTTGTACCCCGAGACGTTCCGCTTGAGGTCCGGATAGCGGGACTCGATCGTCGCAGCATGCTCCTCGAGGACCCCCAGCACACGGGCGTGGATCTGCTCCAGGAGGCTGCCCTCCGGATCTGCCTGCTCGCGCAGCTGCTCGATCGTCATCTCCCCGAAGGTCGCGGTCGACCCGTCGGCCAGCACCGCCTCGACCTCCTCGAGGTAGTAGTCTGTCTTGCCGTACAGCAGTGAGTGTGCCCCCGTGGAGTTGTTGCCGATGGCCCCCCCGAGCGTCGATTTGTCGCCCCAGGCTGGGTCCGGCGGGAACTTCAGCCCCGTCGGGGCGACGTGTGCGTTCAGCCGTCCCAGGGTGACGCCGGCCTCCGCACGCACCAGCTGCTGGTCGCTGTCGACCGGTCCGACCGCCGCCATGTGCTTCGTGAAATCCAGCACCACCGCCTCATTGACCGCCTGTCCCGCGAGGGAGGTGCCACCGCCGCGGGGCAGCACCGCGACCTGTGCGTCGGCACAGTAGCGCATCACCGCGATGACGTCATCCACACCACGGGGGAAGACGACCCCGATCGGGACACGCCGGTACGCGGATGCGTCGGTCGCGTACAGCTCCCGGCTGTAGCTGTCGAAGCGCACCTCACCGTCGATGCGAGCCGCCAGCGCTGCCTCCAGGTCAGTGTGCTCGACGCTCTCGGTGCGGTACGTCTCGCCGCGGATGCCTGTCTCAGCTGCCATGCTTCGTACCACACCCTTCTAGCGTGCGGACATAAGTGGCCACATGGGCAGCTACCCGAACATCCCCGTCGACATGTACCGCTCTCCACCGTCCCAGAACACCGTGAGCACGAGTGGCACCGACGCGGGCACATCCACCTCTCGTCCGGCCCCATCGTAGATCACCGGGCCGTGTGGCGGCCGCGCCCAGGTGGGGTCAGCAGCCAGCCGCCTGCCGACGCGTCGTGCGGCGACCGCAGAGGCCCCGGATGATTGCCCCACGAGGATGCCCTCCTCGCGCGCCAGGCGCCGGCACTCCGCCTCCGCCTCCTCGATCGGGACGGTCTCGACGCCGTCGAGCAGCGCCTCATCGAGGTTTGGGCTGATGAACCCCGCACCCATCCCCTGGTAGCGATCCTCGCCGGGCGGCTCGCCAGAGATGACCGCGTTCGCGGCGGGTTCGACGGCCACCACGGCCATCGACGGGTGCTCCTCGCGCAGCCGCTGACCGATGCCCGAGATCGTCCCCCCGGTGCCGACCCCCGCGACCAGAGCATCGATTCTGCGGTCCCCCACCGCACTGAGGATCTCCTCTGCGGTGCTCCGGTAGTGCGCATCGGGGTTCGCGGGATTCTCGAACTGCCCGAGCTGGACCATCTCCCCCGACTCACTCAGCGCATCCGCGCGGTCCTTCGCCTCGGAGATCTCCCCCTCGACGAGCTCGATCTCCGCCCCATATGCCTGCATGACCGCCCGGCGCTCGGGCGACTTGCTCGCCGGCATCACCACGACCAGCCGGTACCCCTTCACGGCTGCGGCCATCGCGAGGCCGATGCCGGTGTTGCCGCTGGTCGGCTCGACGATCGTATCGCCTGCCGTCAGCTCACCCGCCGCCTCGGCCGCCTCGATCATCGCGATCGCCGGGCGGTCCTTCGCGGACCCCCCGGGGTTGAACGACTCGAGCTTCGCGGCCACCGCGACCCCCGGGGGTCCATCGATCAGCACCAGGGGTGAGCCGATCGTCGCGAGGATGTTGGGGTGCATGCTCCGGATGCGGCGAGGGTGGACATGATAGTGACGCCTCCGCTCGAAGTGGTTTTGTGCCGATGGCGCCGTACTCGGGCATGACCCACCCGGCCGATCCGGTCCTCGAGACCATGCGACCCGACCCGATGTGGGATGCCGCAGCACACGCACCGGTCGTCGCGGCGCTGTCGGAGCCCGACCTGCACTTCCATGTGTGGGGCGCCGACTGGTGTGGGGACTGTCGCGGGCAGCTCCCCCAGCTCGCTGCGGCGCTGGCGGCTGCAGCGGTCCCCGCGGAGCGGCTGTCCATCCACCCGGTGACAAAGGACGCCGATGGATCGAAGGCGGGCCCGCAGGTCGACGCGTACGCGGTCGAGCGGATCCCCACGGTGGTCGTCGAGCGACAGGGGGAGGAGGTCGCGCGTGTGGTGGAGGAGGCCCCGACCTCCATCGCGGCCGCACTCGCCGATCAGCTCTGAGCGAAGCGGAGGTCCGCCCGTGCCTGCGCCAGGTCGGCCGTCGGCTGTGCGCACACCATCTCCTTGCAGGCGAACGCGCGCAGCTCACCCTCCGTCGCGCGCCCCCGCCAGATCGGGGGGATGGTATCGAACCCCAGCTCGCGCGCGCTCGCCGCCGTCGTCTGGTCATCTGCGGGCCGGTGCAGGAGCCGGAGCCCCCGTGTGCTGAGGTCCGCGACCTGTGCCCACGCCGCCTGCGGATCCTGCGCCCCTGCGATGACGAGCTCGCGGGAGGGCCGCGCGAGCACCTCTCCCAGCAGGTGCAGCGTGACGTGCTGGGTGGGCTGTGCGGTCAGCTGGTTGTGGTGGCGCGCGAGCACCGTCTGGGCGATCGCGCTCCCGTCCACGTCGGCGAGCACCGGGTCGAGCCGGTACAGCAGGTCCGCAGCGACCGCCGAGGCGGCGGGGATCGACCGGTCGACCACCTCCTCTGTGGCGGTCACGACCTGCTCTGCCTCGGCCGACCGGAGCGTGAAGGTGCCCGCATCGGCATCGTAGAACGCCGCTGCGAGCCGCCGGGCGATCTCGACGGCCGTCCGGAGGTCCTCGCTGCGGCCGGTCGCGCCGTGGAGCCGCAGCGCCCCCATCCCGACGAACGCATGGTCATCGACGAACCCGTCCGGTTGCACCGCACCGTCGCGGACCCGGCGGGCCACCGTCCCCTCCTCCACGAGGTCACGCCGCAGACGCTCGAGCGCATCTGCGGCGGCGTCGATGTACGCGGGGCGGTCGAGGAGCCCCCCGGCGAGCGTCAGCGCATCGATGGCCAGCCCGTTCCACGCCGCGATCACCTTCGTGTCGGGCGCGGGCGCAGGCCGCTGGCTCCGTGCGGCCAGCATCGCCGCTCGCGCCCGCTCGACCGCGGGCCCGACCGCCCCGCGGTCGACCCCCACCGCCGCAGCGACGTCGGCCTCGCTCCGACGCCGGGTCAAGACGGTCCTGCCCTCGAAGTTCCCCGCCTCGGTCACCCCGTAGAACGCTGCGGCGATCGCCGCATCCTCGGGATCGTCCACGGCCGCTGCGAGCGTCTCCGGTGTCCACACGTAGTAGCTCCCCTCCCCACCCTCACTCTGGGCATCGAAGGAGCTGTAGAAGCCGCCCTCCGGGGCGCTGAACGCACCCAGCAGCGCATCGGCGGTGCCCGCCGCCACCCGGGCGTACCCCTCATCATCGTACGCAGCAGCGGCCAGACTGTACACGGCCAGCAGCTCTGCGTTGTCGTACAGCATCTTCTCGAAGTGTGGGACCGTCCACGCCGGGTCGACGGTGTAGCGGTGGAACCCCCCGCCCAGCTGGTCGTACAGTCCGCCTGCAGCCATCGCATCGAGGGTGCTCCGGACCGCGGTGTCGACCTGGTCGGCCGCACCCCACCGCGACTGTGCCAGGAGATAGCGAAGCCGGCGCGGCTGGGGGAACTTCGGGCCCTCCGCCCCGAACCCCCCGTGGGCCGTGTCGACCGTCCGCAGCAGCGTCCGGACGACCTGGGCGGTGTCGGTCGTCTCCCCGGTGTCCGCGGGCGCACCCGAGACGGGACCGCTGTGCTGTTCGATCGCCGCTGCCCACTGGCCTGCCCGCTCCTCGATCGCCGCGCGGTCGGTCTCCCACGACTCACGGATCGACTCGCACACCGCGATGAAGCCGGGGGCCCGCCGTCGGGGGTCAGGGTCGCGCGGGAAGTACGTCCCCACGTAGAACGGCTGCAGGTCGGGGGTCAGCCACACCGACAGCGGCCAGCCTCCCCCGCCGGTGACCAGCTGGCAGATGGTCTGATACACCCGGTCGATGTCCGGTCGCTCCTCGCGGTCGACCTTGATCGGCACGAACGATCCGTTGAGCACCTCCGCGACGGCGGGGTCCTCGAAGCTCTCATCGGCCATCACGTGACACCAGTGACACGCCGCGTACCCCACCGACAGGAAGATCGGCACATCCGCCGCGGCCGCCGCCTCCCGGGCCCGCGCATCCCACGGCTGCCACCGCACCGGATTCTCCGCATGCTGTTCGAGGTACGGACTCCCACTGCCGGCGAGGCGGTTGGCCTCGACGATGTCTCCCATCGGCCATGCTCGGTGGTGGATTCGCAAAAGTCGCCGGGTCGGGGTCCATAGATTGAAACCGGCATCACCTCTACTGCGGCGTGATGAGATCCACCCGACCGGCCGGGGCCGACCCATGAGCCAGCGTGTGTTGGTGATCGGTGGCGGGGGCCGCGAGCATGCGATCGTCGCGAACCTCGCGGCGGATGCGCGCTGCACGGTGGTCAATGCGGCGCGGAACCACAACCCGGCGATCATCGAACTGGTCGACGCCCACGCGGCGGTCGATGAGACGGACCCGGCGGCCATCTGCGAGGCCGCGGCGGCGTGGGGGGTCGACGCGGCGATCGTCGGTCCCGAGCGGGCGCTCGCCGCGGGGGTCGTCGACGCGCTGACGGCGGACGGCGTCTTCTGCTTCGGCCCCACCGCGGCGCTGGCACGGATCGAGACCGACAAGACGTATCAGCGCCGGCTCATGGCGGACGCGGGGATCCCCGGCTGTCCCACCTTCGAGAGCTTCACGGACCCCGACGCTGCGGCAGCATATCTCGAGACCGTCGAGGCGCCGATGGTGATCAAGCCCGCAGGGCTGACCGGCGGCAAGGGGGTGCTGGTCATCGGTGAGCACCTCACGCACACCGAGGCGGTCGCGCACCTGCGTGAGACGGCGTACGAGGCGGTCGTGCTTGAGGAGCGCCTGATCGGCGAGGAGTTCACGCTCCAGGCGTTCGTCGCGAACGGGTCGGTGGTGCACACCCCGCTGGTCCAGGACCACAAGCGGGCCTTCCGGGGCGACCGCGGTCCGAACACCGGTGGGATGGGTGCGTACAGCATGGCCGATGGCCGCCTCCCGTTCGTGCGGGAGGACGACTACGCGGCGGCGGTGGAGATCCTCGACCGGACGGTGGCCGCCCTGCCGGGGTACACCGGCATCCTCTACGGCCAGTTCATGGCCACCGCGTCGGGGGTGTTCGTCATCGAGTTCAACGCCCGCTTCGGCGACCCCGAGGCGATGAACGTGCTGTCGGTCATGCAGACGTCGCTGTGGGACCTCATCGCCGCGGCCGCAGCCGGCGAACGGCTGCCCCAGCCGACCTTCGCCCCCCAGGCGACGGTGGTGCGCTACCTCGTCCCTGCGGGCTACCCGGCGGACCCCACCGATGGGGTCACCGTCGACATCGGCGCACTCGCGGGGGCGGTGAGCCACCTGTACGTCGCGAGCGTCGACGCCGTCGATGCCTCGCGCGTGCGCACGACCACGTCCAGGGCGGTGGCCGTCGTCGGCGTGGGGAGGGACCTCGATGCGGCTGCTGCCGCCGCCTCGTTCGACCCGGCGCTCGTGGCGACCGATGGACTGCGCTACCGCGATGACATCGGGACCCCCGAGGCGGTGCAGGCACGCCAGACGCGGATGGAGGAGATCCGGGCCGATGACGGATGATGGGCTGCGGCCACACCCGCATCGGGCGGTGACCCGGCACGCCGATGCCACCCCCGGTCCCGCCCTGACGCGGTGGAACGAGCTGCGCTCCCCCCTGCGGGTGGTGTGGAACTACCTCTGGCTGACCCTCGCACGGGTCGCCCCGTCGTTGCGCATGCGTCGCGTCGCCCTGCGGGCGATGGGTGTGCGGGTGGGCGCGCGGGTCTGCTGGGGACTCGAGGCGACCGCAGACGTGTTCTTCCCCGAGCTGATCACCCTCGGCGCCGATGTGACCGTCGGCTACGATGCGGTGCTGCTGGCGCACGAGTTCCTCACCGATGAGCACCGCACCGGAGAGGTCCGCATCGAGGCAGGCGCGATGATCGGCGCGAAGGCGGTGGTGTTGCCCGGTGTGACGGTCGGGGCGGGTGCCCAGGTCGCGGCCAACTCGTTGGTGACCGAGGACGTCCCACCGGGGACGACCGTCATGGGTGTCCCCGCGGCGGTGGTCCAGCGTCAGTAGCGTTCGGGGTCGATCTCCATGATGAGTGCGCCTCGTTTGAACGCGCGCACCAACCCATCGGACTCAGAGAGCACGATCGCCGTCGCATCGGTCTCGGCGGTGATCGCCGCCGCGGACATGTGCCTCGCGCCCAGTCCCTTGGGGATCTCCACCCCCGCTGCGGATGCCTCCAGGTAGCGGTAGGCACTCTCGATCTTCCCGTCGTCACCGATGATGAACGCACCGTCGAGCTTCGAGAACTCCTTGAGCATCACCGTCACGATCTGGTCGCCCACGTACACACGCGAGCGCTCGAACGGGTTGTACGACAGTGCGCGCGAGAGCCCGAGCACCGTCTCCGCATCCCCGACGACGAACAGCGCCCCCACCGGCGAGCCCTTCTGCCCCTTCTTGCCCAAGCCGATCGCCACCTCGAACACGTCGCGGATCACCCCCGGCTGGGCGCCCGACCGCACGAACAGGTCGTACACCCCCGACCGGTTCCCCTCGGTCACCCGCACCCGTGAGAGCGTGTCGCCCTCCCCGTCGAACATCGGGGTCAGACACAGCACGAGGTCGCCGATCTCGACGAGCTCCTGCTCGACGGCCCCCTCGATGCCGAACTGGATCATCTGCCGCGTGTCATCGAAGTGCAGCGGCAGCTCCACGAACCGGTCGGCGTCCACCTCATTGTCCCCGGCGACGACGGTGATCGTGGGGGCTGCATCCTCGAGGGCCTCACACACCCCACCGAACCTGGCGGGCGATGGGTCGAACAGCAGCACGTCCTCCACCTCCGTGCCCATCCACGAGAACGCATCCCAGACACCGTCCATGTGCTGATGAGGACTGCACCTGGCATAAAAGGACCTTCATCCTCGGATATCTCCGCCACCCAGCCGACCGGCGGCTGTGCATCGATGATGCGCGGGACCGGATTCGAACCGGCGGACCCCTATGGGACAGCGTCCTAAGCGCTGCGCCGTTGACCAGGCTTGGCTACCCGCGCCCGCGAACACATGGGCGATACACCTATTTACATGAACCTGTCTTCGGAGACTGTGTACCCCGCACGTGCCCATCTCGAGGAGCGTCGGTGGGTGCAGCAGATCGAGACGGCAGCGGCCCAGCTGGAGGTCTCGCCGGCTGCGGAGGCGGCGGCGATCGACCTGTTCCTGTCACAGCTGCCGACGAAGGACCGCTCGAAGCCCGCGCTCATCGCTGCGAGCCTCTATGCGGGATGTCTCATCAGGGGGGATGGTCGCTCACAGGGGGCGATCGCCGAGGCGGTGGGGGTCAGTCGCCTGAGCGTGCAGCAGCGGTGGAAGCCGCTGCTCGAGGACGCGGGCTTCGACCCACCAGGCTGGTGAATCAGCCCTCGGTGGGACCGACGATGCGGTTGCCGTGGGTGTCGATCTCACCGGCGACCACGCGCGTCGAGGAGATCCGCTCGCCATCGACGGCCCGGACGTGGTCGATCACACGGATCTGCAGTGGCGGATCGCCCGCGGCCGCTCGGAGCGCGTTGATCCGCCGACCACCGGCGTGCGTCTCCGGGGAGACGATCAGCACCGCGAACCGTGGCGCCGTGGCGATGCCCGTCGCCTCGGTCAGCTCCTCGACCGCATAGGGGCGGTCGAAGCAGCGGGCGATGGGGGCGATCGTCGCCTCGAGCTCATCACGCCGCTGTGCGAAGGGGGTGATCGGCCGGTCGACCAGCCGCGTCTCTGGGGCCAACGCATCGCTCGTCAGGCCGACCGTCAGCGGCCCTATCGCCAGCGCCTGCTCGAAGAGCGCGAGATGCCCATCGTGCACCGGATCGAACGTCCCCCCCAGGGCCACATGCAGCGGCCCAGCGGCCGACTCACTCCTCATCGATGCTGATCCGCACCGGGCCGTCCCCCGACGGCGACTGTCCACGCCCCAGCAGCTCATCCAACAGGCAGATCGAGTTGAGCTCCGCCTGCAGCTCATCGACCTTCCGGCGCACCAGCTGCGCGGGCGCGATCGCATCGTACTCATACGGGTTGTTGCCTGCGCCCTGCCGGTCCCGCTTGCGGCGCGAGACGATCTCCTCCGCATGCATCTGCGCGAGCACCTCCCGGACCGTCGAGGGGTACAGCCCGGTCATCGTTGCGAGCTCATCGCTCGTCGCATGGGGGGACTGCCGCAGTCCCACGTACACACGCGCCTTCGTCTCCGTCTGCAGGATTCGTGCGAGCGCCTCGACGACGCGTTGGTCTGCCCCTCCCCGGCCATCTGTGTCCGCGTCTTCCGGATGATCCGCTGCGGATGGCTCCCCGGTCGATGGCATGTCTGACCCATCCGACTGGCGCGTTTAACCCTTTCTTCACCCTGGGGGGTCCAGCAGCAGGTGCTGGGTGAGTGCATCGAAGCCCTCGCTGCCGTGGATCTCCCGCTGGGTGGACGCCTCGGTGGGGGCATCGACGAGTGCCACCAGCCGGGTGAGGCCGAAGCGCTCAGCCTCCTCATACAGCAGCTCCCGGGTGCTGATCGGCTCATCCGCACCCGCCACGATCAGCGCCGCATCCGCCCCGTAGCGCATCGCCTGCCACTTGTTCGCCGCGAGCTCCTCGCGGCGGAGCATGGGACGCTGCTCGCCCCGGGTGTACGCATCCCGGAGCTCGCCCACCAGGGCGTGGACGTACTCGACGATCGCCACCGACCGTGCGGGGTCCGTCTGCACATCGGGTGCCCGCAGCTCCACGGTCCCGTAGGCGGTGTGCGGCCGCACGTCGTACCACAGCTCCCCCCGGTCGCGTATCTGGCCGCTGTCGACCATCCGACGCTCGAAGCGGTCGAAGGCGGCAAAGGAGTCGAAGGCACCGGGCATCCCCGTGTTCGGCAACGCCTCGAAGATGCTGGCGCGTGCACTCGCCAGGCCGGTGTCCGCACCACACCAGAACGGGGAGTTGACGCCGATGGCGAGGATGGGCGCGACGTACCACCGGAGCTGGTTCGCGATCCACACCGCCGCATCGGGGTCGTCCACCCCGATGTGGATGTGCAGCCCGGAGGTGATGTTCCGGTGTTGGGGGTACTGGATCCGCTCCAGCTGAGAGCGGTAGCGGGGCTTGTCGGTGTGTGGCAGCTCCCACCAGCGGGCGGTCGGGTGCAGCCCCGCACACAGGATGCGGTAGTCGTGGGCGGCAGCGTACTCGATGAGCCCCGCTCGCACGCGCTCGATCGTCGCGGGGACCGCGTCCATGTCGGCGATCACCGGCGTCTGTGTCTCGATGGTGAACTCGAACAGCTCATGATCGATCCGGTCGGCCAGGATGCCCGTCGGCGGCTCTCGCTCCAGCAGGTCGCCGATGCCTGCCGCCGGGTACCCCCCCTCATCGACGAGGTAGAACTCCTCCTCGATGCCGATGCTCCCGAAGCGGTCGAACTGCCCGGCCCCCCGCTGTGGTGTGGACATCACCACGGTCCGCGACGTCGCTTCCGGCCAGGCCACCACTCCCGCGTCTCACTCATTGTGTGGCGGGGCATCTGTAACATGGGTATAAAGCGTCACTGCGATTGTGCTCACCGCACCCGGGCGATGACCGCGCGGTGGTCCCGGTGGGTGCGGTCCATCTCCACCCGGTCGATGATCTCGTAGGTGTCCGTCAGCTCTGCCTCCACGCGTTCGAACACCGACGCGGGCGCGGCGGTGGCGTCGATGCTCCGGGCCTTGATGAACACGATCGCCCGCCCGTCATCCGCCAGGAAGCGACGGTTCTCCATGGCGACCTGCACCTGTTGGGCGCTCGCGACATCCTGGATGAGCCAGGAGAGGCCACCCTCGACGGTGTCGGTGTACTGCGATGGCTGTCGCGCATCCGCGATGATCGGGAACAGCCGGGGTCGGCTGGCCGACACCGCCAGCAGTGCGTCCGCCACGTGTGGTGAGAGTTCGACGGCGTAGATCACCATGCCCATGTCCGCGAGATGGGAGACGGTCGTCCCCGTCGCAGCCCCCAGATACAGCACCCTGTCGGTGGGCACGAACCCCGGGTCACCATGTGTGTGCAGCAGGGCCCCGACCTTCGACCGGTTGATGTCCCACACACGCCAGCCTGCCGCATCGACCGGCTCCCCGTACACCGGCTCCCCCTGGGTCGCGAGTCGCTCCCTGTCCCCGAACCGACGTCGACGCACCCCCTCGGGGAGGTCACTCATGAGCGCACCTGCCGGAGCCGGTCGGTGACCGCTGTGGTGAACGGTTCATCGAGGGTGCCTCGGTAGTGATCGATGCGTGCGGCGATCGCCAGCTTGCCCGCGAGCATCCGTGCCACCGGACCCCGATCGGCGGTCGGTGCATGGCGCACCGCAGGATGCATGTAGATCACCCCGTGCTTCGGTGAGGGCCCCCGCCCCTGCAGGTGGGCGAAGAGCGCGTTCTCCGCACCCAGCACCTGCACGGTCCCCGAGGGCTTGCGCGCGAGCCGACCCAGGCCGCCCGCCTCCTCGATCAACCGGGCGGTCAGTCGTGGACCTGCGATCGCCCGGAGGTTCGGTGCCACACGCAGGGTCAGCCGGTCGATCTGCTGGCTGAGCTCCTCTGCCCGGTCGTGGAGCTCCTCGACGGCCAGGAGCCCGGTCTCGTGTGCCGGTGGGCCCTCCGCCCCCGCAGGCGGGGCGAGCGCGTCGCGATGTCCCCCGATGTCACCGATGGCCGCCTCGACGGCCTGCAGCAGCCGCTCGGTCCGCAGCAGCTCGAGGTCCTCCGCCTCCGACAGCGCCTGGATCTCTCTGCTCAGGCGGGAGCGGAGGTGCTGATGCAGCGCATCGTAGTAGGTCTCCTCGGAGGCGAACACCCCCGCTTCGACGGCCCGGCCCGGCCAGCGCTGTGGCCCATCTCCGGCCCCCTCTGTGGCTCCAGCCTCCCTGTCGCTGTACCAGGGTGTGGGACCTGTGGGTGTCATCGACACACCTCCGGATGTCACCGGTAAAGTCGGTTCGCCATGCACGCGCCGGCGACAACAGATGCATTTAAATATTCGGGAACTGTTACTTTGAGTAAGGCTTCGCCGCTGAATAACCGTTACCCGACCCATTCGGCGGTCCACCCACGCACAATGACTGATTCACGCATCACGGAGACGACGGCAACAGAGGAGGAGACCACCCACGCCACCGAGCGACACCGCATCCGGCAGGCCGAGGCCGACGAGAGCGCGGCCGAACGCGAGGAGGCACAGGCGCTCGAGCGGCATCGATGCCCCGAATGTGATGGCCAGCTGATCACCGATGAGACCCGCGGGGAGACCGTCTGCCGCGACTGTGGGCTCGTCGTGGATGAGGGCACCATCGACCGTGGCCCCGAGTGGCGCGCGTTCGACAGCGCAGAGCGGGACAAGAAGTCCCGGGTGGGCGCGCCCACGACGAACCTGATGCACGACAAGGGCCTGTCGACGAACATCGGCTGGCAGAACAAGGATGCGTACGGACGGGCGCTGTCGTCGCGTCAGCGTGAGCAGATGCAGCGCCTCCGCACGTGGAACGAGCGGTTCCGCACGCGTGACTCGAAGGAGCGCAACCTCAAGCAGGCGCTGGGCGAGATCGACCGGATGGCCTCCGCGCTGGGGCTGCCGGAGACCGTGCGGGAGACCGCCTCGGTGATCTACCGCCGCGCGCTGAATGAGGACCTGCTGCCCGGTCGCTCCATCGAGGGCGTCTCCACCGCGGCGCTGTACGCGGCGGCGCGGCAGGCGGGGACCCCCCGCTCGCTGGATGAGATCGAGCGGGTCTCCCGGGTGGACAAGATGGAGCTGACCCGCACATACCGGTACGTGGTGCGGGAGCTCAAACTGGAGATCGAACCTGCGGACCCCGAGCAGTACGTCCCGCGGTTCGCCTCCGATCTGGGGCTCAGCGATGAGGCGGAGCGCCAGGCGCGGATCCTCCTGCGCAACGCCAAGGCGGCTGCGATCCACTCGGGGAAGTCCCCGGTGGGGCTTGCCGCCGCGGCGGTGTACGCAGCAGCGCTCCTGACGAATGAGAAGGTCACCCAGAACCAGGTGAGTGAGGTGGCCGACGTCTCAGAGGTGACGATCCGCAACCGGTACAAGGAGCTGCTGGAGGTCGAGCCGGACTCGGTGACCGCCTGATCGCCATCAGGTACTAGCCGCTGGACGGTCCATGGCACGCATGGCAGAGAGCTTCGTCCGATTCCTGTGCCCGGCGTGTGGCCACCAGTGGGAGGCGCGTCCGACCGAGGTGCCTGCGGTCCGCAGCGAGGTCGCCTGCCCCGCCTGTGCGGCGGAGCGACGCGTGGCTGAGCTGCTCCGCACCGACCGGGACCTCCGCATCGTGCAGGGGTTCCAGTGACACCCCCTCTGTGTCACGGGGCTGATATGTCCCCCTCCGGAGGTGTGTATCATACATGGACATTCATGATGGATACAGATCGAAATCCCCGGCCATCGGCCCTCAGACGCGGGATTTCGTGCGGTATGTGCTAACGCGGCTCAAGCTAAGCATATAACCCCCCGATAGAAAGGCTGGTGTGTCCATGAAAAAGCAGGAACTCATCCATCTCCACGGCCTCCTCGCGGAGGTACAGAGCCAGATTGAGGAGTGGGATGGATGCACCATCGAACTGACATCTTACGACGAACTGAGCGTCCGACCGACATCGATCCACAAGTCGAAGACCGACCACAAGGTCGCCGTCTTCGAGCTGATCGGTGGCATCTGCGACGAGGTCGTCTCTCGCGAGCCGGAGTCGGTGCCGGCGACAGCCGACTGAACACAGCCGCACTGTTCACTGCGGGTGCCGCGTCCATGAGTGGTCATGCCACCGGTGGGAGCTGCTCGGGTGGGGTCTGCCGGAGCAGATGGAAGACGTGTGTCTGCGTGTAGCCCGCGATCTCCTCCCCGAAGGCGCTGCGGATGCCCGCAGACAGCTCCCCATAGGACCCCTCACCCAGCCCGGGGAAGTACGTGGAGATCACCCGGCGCATCCACGTGTCCAGCGGGACCGCCTCCAGGTACCCCAGTGCGAACAGCAGCACGCAGTCGGCCACCTTCTCGCCCACGCCCGTGAACCCGGTGAGCTCCGCGCGGGCCTGCTCATATGGGAGCCCCGCGACATCGGTCGGGTGCAGGTCGCCAGCGGCGACCATCGCCGCGCTGTCGGCGACGTACGGCGCCCGGTAGCCGAGCCCGAGCTCACGCAGCGCCTCCTCGCCCACCCCTGCGAGCTGCGTCGCGGTCGGGAATGCGGCCACCCGTGCGTCCCCCCATCCCATCTCCGTGCCGTACGCCTCCGCGATCTGCAGCTGCAGCTCATGGGTGCGCTCGACGCGCATCTGCGCAGAGCAGATGAACGACAGCAGACAGGCCACCGGGGGGTCCCGCACGATGCGCAGTCCCGGATAGCGTTCGACCGCAGCCCGGACCAACGGGTGTCCCGGCATGGCGGCGTAGATGTCCGTGAGGGGATCATCCAGGCCGAGCAGTGATCGGATGAGCTCCACGGGCTCCTCGGAGGCCTCATACGCCACCCCATCCGCCTGCTGCCGGATGCGGATGAGCACCGGCGCATCCACCCGTGGGTCCTCCTCCCCGACGACCGTCTCATACCAGATCCCCTCCGCGGGAGGCTCACCCGAGAACATCCCGCCGTCACTGCGTCTCCAGCAGTAGGTCTGTCCGCATTCGAGGGTCGCGAAGAGGTCCAACGGGCCAGACCACGACGCCGATTCGATCAGGCCACGGGCTGGGGCGGTCACACCACAGATGCGTGCGCGTCCGGGCTTGGCTCTGGCGATGGCCGGAGGAGTCGAAAACCCTTATTCACCACCATTCGACCTGCGGGCATGGAGGAGATCGCGGTCCGGCTGCCCGATGACTCGACGCTGACGGTGCCCGCTGATGCGTCCGTCGAGGATGTGGCGTTCGCGATCGGGCCGGGCCTGGGACGCGACACCATCGCTGGCGTGGTGGATGGGGTGCTCGTCGACCGCAGCGCGCCGGTCACCGACGGTGCGTCGGTGGAGATCGTCACCGAGCAGAGCGAGACCTATCTGCAGGTGCTGCGCCACTCGGCGGCCCACGTGTTCGCGCAGGCACTGCTGCGACAGCATCCCGATGCCCGCCTGGCGATCGGGCCCCCCACGGATGAGGGATTCTACTACGATGTGGACGGCGTCGATCTCAGCGAGTCGGAGCTGCGCGCACTGGAGGCGGAGATGGACGAGATCATCGCTGCGGACTACCCGATCACCCGCGAGCTCATCGACCGCGAGGAGCTGCGGGAGCGCTACGCGTCGAACCCCTACAAGCTGGACATCCTGGAGACGGAGGCTGCGGGGGAGGACCCACTGTCGGTGTACACCCAAGCGGAGTTCTCAGACCTGTGTCAGGGGCCGCATGTCGGGTCGACGGGCGCGATCGGTGCGGTGGCCCTGCTGGAGATCTCATCGGCGTACTGGCGTGGTGACGAGGCGAACCCCATGCTCACGCGCGTGTACGGCACCGCCTTCCGCACCGCGGCGGATCTCGAGGTGTACCTCGAACAGCGGGCAGCCGCCGCAGAGCGTGACCACCGCAAGCTGGGCCGGGAGCTCGACCTGTTCTCGATCGCGGAGGTCACCGGCCCGGGGCTGCCGCTGTACCATCCGAACGGCAAGCGTGTGCTCAACGCCCTCGAGGGGTATGCTGATGAGCTGAACGAGGCGGCCGGGTACGATCCCACCGAGACCCCGCATCTGTTCCGCACGGAGCTGTGGAAGGTCTCTGGGCACTATGACAACTACGCCGATGACATGTTCCTGCTGGATGTCAACGATGAGGAGTACGGTCTCAAGCCCATGAACTGCCCGGGCCATGCCACGATCTACGACCAGCATGCATGGTCCTACCGGGACCTCCCGGTGCGGTACTACGAGAACGGCAAGGTGTACCGCCGTGAACAGCGGGGTGAGCTCTCGGGCCTCTCGCGGGTGTGGGCGTTCACCATCGATGACGGGCACATCTTCTGCCGGCCCGACCAGATCGAAGATGAGGTCGAGGCGATCATGGGGATGATCGAGGCGGTGCTGGAGACGTTCGGACTGGATGCGGAGGTGGCCCTCGCGACCCGTCCCGAGCGGTCGGTGGGCGGGGATGCGATCTGGGCTGAGGCTGAGGATCAGCTCCGTCGCGTGCTGGATGCCCGGGAGGCGTCCTACACGGTGGCGGCGGGTGATGGCGCCTTCTACGGACCGAAGATCGACTTCGCGTTCACGGATGCGCTGGGACGTCGCTGGGACGGTCCGACCGTCCAGCTGGATTTCAACATGCCCGAGCGGTTCGGACTGACGTACACCGGCAGCGACAACACGGACCATCAGCCCGTCATGATCCATCGAGCGCTGTACGGGTCGTATGAGCGGTTCTTCATGGTGCTCATCGAGCACTTCGATGGTCGCTTCCCGCTGTGGCTGGCACCCGAACAGGTCCGCGTGCTGCCGATCACCGATGAGCACATCCCCTATGCGGAGTCGGTGGCTGCCGCGCTGGCACCGCTTGCGGTGACCGTCGAGGACCGCTCGTGGACGCTGGGACGGAAGATCCGTGAAGCGCAGGAGGCGAAGGTTCCCTTCATGCTCATCGTGGGTGACGATGAGGTGGCCGCGGAGACGGTCTCGGTGCGGGACCGCCAGGAGCGTGAGGTGACGGGTCTCAGCGTCGAGACGGTGCAGCGCCGGCTTCAGTCGGCGGTCTCGACCCGCGCACTCGAGCTGCCGGTCTTCGAGGGCTGATCGGTCTGGGGGTCGACGGGGTCGATCGCGTAGAGGCTCACCTGTTGTGCGAGTCTGACCTGCCGCCGGTGTGCGGCGAGCACCGGCTCCACGCTCGTGTGATGGACCAGCACGAAGCCGATGGCGATCACCGCGAAGCCGAGCACGGTCGTCAGCGCCACGTCGTGGCCGAAGATGACCCAGCCGAGCATCGCCGCGGCGATCGGCTGGATGTACCCCACGAGGTTCAGCTCCGCCGTCGGGATGCGCGAGAGCAGCTCGTAGAACATGAGGAAGCCGAAGATGCTCGAGGCGACCGCCAGGTACACCAACGCGAGCCCCCCCGACCATCCCCAGGTGACACCTGCGACGGGTTCGCCGGTGACGACCGCCCCGCCGGCCAAGAGCGCAGCCCCCACGAGCATCCCCCACCCATGGATGATGAGCAGCGGGGTCCCGTCCGTCCGCGTGGAGGTGAGCAACGAGCCGACGGCGAAGCTCAGCCCCGCCCCGATGATCAGCAGCATCCCCACCCCGTCGACCCGCAGTCCCACCCCGGGGCTGATCGCGACGATCGCCACCCCGATCAGGCCCGTGATGAAGCCAGCGATGGCCACCCGGTCGTATCGCTGGCCCATCCACAGCACCGCGATGATCGCGGTGAAGATCGGGGAGAGGTTCACGAGCACCGCCGCCACCGGTGCGGCGACCGTCAGCTGTCCGGTGTACAGCAACGCATGGTATGCGGCGATCAGGAACACCGCGATGATGATGACCTCCGTCAGCGCGGCTCCTGATCGGGGCAGCCACCGGCGGGTGGTGGTGCCACTGTACGCCAGCAGCAGCCCCCCGGCGATCAGGTACCGCCACGCTGCGAAGGTCAGCGGTGGGGCGGTCTGCAGCCCCATATCGATCGCGATGAACGATGATCCCCACACCGTCCCCAGCAGCAGGAACAGCACCGGTGTCCGCCAGATGAATCTCATGTACTTGCTCACGTTCGTATATCTATGCAATGTCGCGATAGTATTTGAAAGATACGTCTTGGACCATCATAATTTATTATCGCTATCTCTAGATGTGAGCTATCTCCCCGCACGGGGGAGTGCCACACCATGGACATCCGTGACCTCACCCTGCTGAAGACGATCGCCGACCACCGCACGGGCAGCCCCGAGCGCCTACACGAGCTGACCGACATCCCCCTCTCGACGATCCACTACCGGTTGAACAACCTGCGTGACGCTGGCGTGATCACCAGTGACCTGTACGACATCGACCCGGAGGCTGCCGGTTTCGAGGTCACCATCCTGATCGAGGTCCTCACCGACTACAGCGGATCACATCACGACTTCGAGCAGACCCTCCTGGCGGTCCCTGGGGTCACGCAGGTCTACTTCACGATGGGTGAGACGGACTTCATCATCATCGCACAGCTGCCGAGCGTCGATGAGGTCGAGGCCACGATCACCAGTGTCGAGACCATCGAGGGGATCCGGCGGACGGACTCCACCTTCGTCATCTCCACACTCCGGTCGGCCCACTCCCCGATGGCCGCCTACCCGCTCGAGTCGCTCATCGCGTCACTCGCGGACTGACGGGCCGGACGCGATTTGAACGCGCGACCGTCTGATTAAGAGTCAGATGCTCTGCCGGACTGAGCTACCGGCCCTCGCTGCAACACACTGAGCGACCCGTAAAGCCGTTTCTGTTGGCTCTCGTCGGGCGATTCTGCAACACGTGAGCTTAAGTCACACAGGCCCACACACCAAGCACTATGAGCGCAGGAGCCAGCGGGGCTTCGACAGCTACCTACGCTATCTTAGGCTGTGGGAGCGTCGGCTATGCGGTGGTCGAGGAGCTCGTCGAGGCCGACAAGGACGTGCTCATCATCGACCGCGATCCGGGCCGGGTGGAGAGCCTCCGCGATCAGGACCTCAACGCCACCGAGGCGGACATCAGCGATGCGGCGATCGCAGAGCTGCTGGCGGACCGAGAGGTGATCGTCATCATGTCGTCCGACATCGAGGCGAACCGTGCCGCCCTCGAGACGCTCCGTGGTGATGATCTCGATCGGTTCGTCGTCGTGCGGGCGTCCGATCCGGTCTCCGCGGACGAGTTCGCCGATCTGGGCGCCGATGTCGTGATCAACCCTGCGGAGGTCATCGCGGACTCTGCGCTGCGACAGTTGGAGTCCGGTGAGCTCGAGTACAAGGCGACGCAGCTGCGGGAGCTCATCGGTGCGAGCGACGGGGAGGTCGCCATCGTCACCCAGGACAACCCCGACCCCGACTCGATCGCCTCGGCGGTCGCCCTGCAGGCGATCGTCGAGGCCGTCGGTGCCGAGGCGGTGATCCTCTACGGTGGGGAGATCGGCCAGCAGGAGAACCGTGCGTTCGTGAACCTGCTCGGCATCGACCTGGAGCACTTCGAGGGGAGTCCGAACCTGGAGGACTTCGACCTCATCGCCCTCGTCGACCACATCCCATCGGGTGATGCGGTCGCCCTCGATCGCATCGACATCCTCATCGATCACGATGAGCACCCCGAGACGGTCGAGCCGGCGTTCTCGGATGTGCGACCGAACATCTCCTCGACGTCGACGATCCTCACGAAGTACCTCCAGGAGTTCGACCTCACCCCCTCGGAGGTCATCGCGACCGCGTTGCTCTACGGCATCCGCAGCGAGACGGTCGACTTCAAGCGCGAGACGACACCGGCGGACCTGACCGCGGCGGCGTACCTGTACCCGTTCGCCGATCACGACACCCTCGAGCAGGTCGAGTCACCGTCGATGTCACCCGAGACGCTGGACATCCTCGCGGAGGCCATCCAGAACCGGGAGGTCCAGGGGAGCCACCTCATCTCGAACGCGGGGTTCATCCGCAACCAGGACGCCCTGGGCGAGGCGGCACAGCATCTGCTGAAGCTCGAGGGCATCACCACGACCGCGGTGTTCGGGATCGCGGACGACCGGATCTTCCTCGCCGCACGGTCGAAGGACATCCGGGTGAACATCGGGTCGGTCCTCGAGGATGCCTTCAGCGACATCGGCACCCCCTCGGGTCACTCGACGCAGGGGGATGTCGAGGTCCCCCTGGGGATCTTCGGTGGAGCGAGCGACACCAACCGGGAGACGTTGCTGACGCTCACCGAGGAGGCGGTCTCTCGTGCGCTGTTCCGCGAACTAGGTGTCGAGGGTGCCGACGCGTCGAACGGGTCCTGAGCTCACGCAGAGATCGACCCGCGCTCCTCCTCGGGGTCCTTGAGCCGTTCGATCACATCGTTGATGAGGATCACATCCCCCACCGCCCTGACCCACCGGTACGGGATCAGCACACCCTTGCCCGCCTGGATGCGCCCCTCGAACAGCTCACGATTCAGCTGGTGGACCGCCAGGGCGGTGACGGCCTGACGCTCACGGAGATCGATGCGGACATCCTCGACCTCGCCGACGAAGACCCCATTGTTCGAGTAGACCTCCCGGCCCACCAGGGTGGTGATCTGCTCGGGACTAACATCCATACGCCGGCCAATGGAGGCATCCTTCTTAATTGTTCGTAGACCCCGGCTACGGGTCACCCCGCGCGGAACTCCTCGGCGGTGATCCGCACGACCACCGTCGTCTCGACGGCCGCGAGGTCGTACGGTGGCAGCGGCTGCTCATCGACGGGCTGTGTGAACAGCGGCTCGGTGAGCGTCCCATCGGTCACCCCGTAGATCGCGAGGTACCGGCGGGTGGTCTCGGGGTCGACCTCCCGGTCGCGGACCGCCGTCGCCAGCGCACGGCTCAGCCACTCCTCTCTGCTGATCGACTCCTCCAGGATCATCGCCCGGTCGACGAACCGGCGGATGTACCAGTCGAGGTCATTGCACAGCGCGACCGCCGTACCGAGGCTCACCGTCTGCACCGCGACGCTGTTGTCGAACGGTGCGGTGAGCGTGTACATCGACAGCGCGTCCGCCGACGTCTCCCGGCTCAGCAGCTCCACACGCAGCTGCAGGTCCGGCTCGCCCACCAGGCAGACGGTCGTCACAGCTTCCAGAAGGGGCAGCGCCCTGCATATGGGTTATGACACGCCCTCGAGGCACCCCCGCAGCGTCTCCGCCAGCGCGGGTGGCTCATCGGCGAGGACCGCCTGGGGATCGGCTGCGGTCTCGGGGTGCACGGGAGCGACCTGCTCGCAGGCGGTCGGACCGGTCGCTGGCGCGAACGTCCCGAGCGAGCGCGCCTGCGCGACGATCTGCGCCTTGTCCATCCCTGCGAGCGGGCGGACCACCATCTCATCGACCACTGCATCGATCACCGCCAGGTTCCGGCTCGTCTGCGAGGCCTTCTGACCGATGACCTCACCGGTGACGATGCCCACCGCGGGGGTCGCGGCGACGAGCGCCGCGGCGGCGCGCAGCAGGCAGCGGTGCAGATGCAGCATCCGCATGTCCGTCGTCTCCGCACGCAGCAGCGAGACGACCGGGGCGAGGTCGACGGTCCGCATCGCCCACGCGGTGGGACCGACGCGGGCGTTCAACCGGCGCACACACGCCTCTGCCCGCATCGTCGCCTCTGGCTCATCACCGGATCCCAGTCGACAGTGCAGCGGGATCACCGGCACCCCTCGCCGCAGCATCTGCCACATCGCCACCGGCGAATCGATGCCGCCACTCACCAGCCCCACGACCGGCTCCTGCACCCCCGGTGGGAGCCCACCGACACCCCGCAGGCGGTCGGTCCCGATGTACGCGGTCTCCCCGCGGAGATCGATGTGGTAGCGCCGGTCGGGCTCGTCGAGGTCGACCGCCGCGTCCGTGTGTGCTTGGATCTCCGCACCGACGACCTCCTTCAGCTGCTGTGACGTCGGGACCCCGGCTGCGACGTCCCCCCGATGGATGACGACCGCGAAGCTCTCAGAGGCGGGATGGCCCCGGGTGAGGGCCTCCGTGTGCGCGCAGATCGCCTCGAGCGCTGCGGGCACCGCGGCTGCCTCCAGCACGTGTGCGATGCCGGGGGTGGTGGTCGCCAGCGGCACGACCGCCGCCGGCGCCGCGGTGGTGATGAGCAGCCGGTCGAAGCGGGCGGTGACCTCCGCGTCGGTCCCGCTCGCCTGCAGCCGCCCCTCGAGCACCCTCGCCAGCTGGTCGATCATCCGCCGTCTCACGCGGCTGCTCTTGACGCTCAGGTCCGCGTAGCCGGCGACCACCACCGCCATCGATCAGAACGTCGTCACGTCTCCCTCGATGCAGCGACGGGTGACCGCTGTCACCTCCTGCAGCTTCTGGTCGACGATCGCCTCGACCGCCGACTGCACCGCGGTGTCCGCAGCCGGGCCCAGCAGCTGGACGTCCGCCAGATGCGGGCGGTCGATCGGACTGCCGATCTGCGAGACCAACCGGACCTGCACCTCCTCGACCGCCGGGACCTCTGCGACGACCGTCTCGGCGATCTCCGTCGACAGCAGGTTGTAGATCTTCCCGATGTGGTTGACGGGGTTCTTCCCGGAGGTCGCCTCCATGCTCATCGGTCGGTTGGGGGTGATCAGGCCGTTCGACCGGTTCCCCCGCCCCACCGACCCGTCGTCACCCATCTCCGCGGAGGTGCCCGAGACGGTCAGGTAGACCGACTCGGTCTCGTAATCATCAGCCGTGTTCACTGCGACCTGGACCTCCCGATCGGTGTGGTCGGCCGCAAGCGTCTCGATGTGCTCACGCACGGCCTGCTTGATCTCCTGGTACTGCGGGAGGTCATCCACGAACCGGTCGATCATCGCCACCGCCACGGTGATCGAGATCGCATCCTCCTCACGCTTGCCCATGACCTTGATGTCCGGACCGACCGCGGGTTGCTCATCGGCGAACGCACCGGTCAGCGACTCCTCGGTCGCCTTGACGATCGCCTCGGTCTCCGTGAGCGGCGCGAAGCCGACCCCATAGGAGGTGTCGTTCGCCATCGGGATCTGTGCGTCCCCATCCCCGAACACATCGGTCAGGTCGCCCGACCCCTGTCCGAACTTGACGTCGATGATGATGTCCTCGCCCACGGTGAGCTCGGGGACGGTCTGCGCGATGTACGCCCCCGCCGCGGCGATCGCGGTCGCATCCACGGGCAAACGCATGCCATCGTACGTCTTGGTCGCACGCCCGACGATCAGCACGTAGATGGGGTTGAGGATCTCCCCGCCCGCGAACGCCGGTGCCGACTCACCGGCGACCAGCTGGGTCTCATCCGTGTTGTAGTGCAGCACGCTGCCCACCCGGTCCAGGTACAGCTGCGACAGCGCCCGCGAGACGGACTCTGCGATCCCATCGCAGATCGAGTCAGGGTGGCCGAGCCCCTTGCGCTCGACGATCTCGACCTTCTGGTCCTCCGGTGCGACCCGGTCGAGCGACTCGATGGCGATGTTCCGGTCGGTCATGCCCGGACCCAGATGGTAGGCGGTTCTATAACTTGCGGAAAGTTCTGCCCGCCGTTTAATTACTCCTGTGCATCATGCAGCACGAGCTCGAGGTACGACCGTGGCTCGAGCTCCGCCGCTGAGAGGCCCAGCTGGGCAGCACGCGCTGCGAGCTCCGCATCCGCCGCTGCGACCGCATCCGCGTCGGCGACCACCTGCTCGAGCTCGATGTAGCGGTCCCCCGTGCCCAGGGTGTCGATGCTCACCTCGACGTCCGCCCAGCGGCAGCGTCGCCGGTGTTTGCGGACCCGGGCGACCTCGGTGTAGCCCAACGCGGTGAAGATCGCGGCGGTCGTCTCGAGCGTCTCCACCCCCACCTCGTGCTCGGTGCGGGCCTTCGCCGCATCGGCCGTCCGTGGGCCCTTGTAGGTGATCATCACGTGCGTGTCGCCGTCTGTGGGGGTGGTCGACCGGAGCCGCAGCGCCTCATCCGTGCTCGCGAAGTCGCGGTCGGGTGCGTTCAGGTACAGGTCCGTCTGGTCGACCCGCTCGGTGGCGCCCCCGACGACGGTGTCCACCGCATCGAGCGCCTCTGCGGTCCCACGGTACTTCCGCTCGACCTCGATCATACCACCCACTCGGTGATGCATCGCATAAACCGTGCCTTCGGGGGAAACGTGATTGTTAAGCGTCGGACTCCAGTGTGCACGGTATGGCCGATGATGACGCGCAGGAGACCGAGAGTGCAGCTTCCTCGCCGGAGGAGGCATCGATCGCGGCGGATGACTTCATCCGGCTCGCGTACACGATGCGGACCAGCGAGGATGGTCGTGTGGTCGACACCACCGATGTGGAGGTCGCTGAGGAGGCTGAGATCGATGTCGAGGAGTTCGACATCGAACCCCGCGTGATCATCGTCGATGGTGGCTACGTCTTCGAGGCGGTCGAGCAGGAGCTGATCGGGGCCGCGCCCGGTGCGACGGGTGAGCTCACGATCGCCGCCGAGGATGCGTTCGGTGCGTACGACGAGGGGCAGGTGCGCACCGTCAGCGCATCCAAGGTCGATGATGATGACCGCTACCCGGGTGCACAGGTGCAGATCGACGGCCAGCAGGGCCGGATCATCACCATCATCGGTGGCCGTGCCCGGATCGATTTCAATCACCCCCTCGCCGGCGAGGATCTCGAGTACACCTATGAGGTCCTCGAGCGCGTCGATGACCCCGTCGAGCAGGCCGAGAGCATGCTCAGCCTCTACCTGCAGTCGGTCCCGGAGATGTGGATCGCGACCGACACCGTCACCGAGGCCGGCGGGGAGGATGAGGACGAGGAGACGGAGGTGGAGAAGGAGTCGCTGTACATCGAGGCCACCCCACAGATGACGCTGAATCAGCAGTGGCTGTTCTCGAAGCACCAGATCGCCGATGACATCATCTCGCGGATCGGTGTCGACCGCATCGTCGTCCAGGAGGTCATCGAGGGGTATGCGGACCTGATGGGCGACCTCTCCGACATCGACATGGAGGGTGCAGCGGAGGTCGAGGAGATGGCCGCAGAGCTGGACGAGTCCGCACCGGAGCCGGAGTAGCCCCGGTACCGGGCTGGTTAAACAGCGCTGGCATCCAGAGGTGGCAATGGGCGAGTCCGAGACCACCCCCGGTGACCTCCGCCGATCGGGGATGGCCCTGCAGCATGACCGAGAGTGGGACTACGAGCTCGACCGCATCCTCGCGGCGATCGATGAGCGTGATGCGGCACGCGTGGGGCTGCAGTTCCCCGAGGGGCTCAAGCGTCGCGGACCTGCGGTCGTCGATGACCTGCGGGTGCGGGCCCCAGAGGGGGTGCGCTTCTACCTCTCGGGGCAGCCCTGCTACGGTGCCTGCGACCTGGACACGTACCTGATGCGTCGGATGGACCTGTTCGTGCACTTCGGCCACTCGCCGATGAAGGAGTCCGACAAGATCCTGTACGTGCCGCTGTTCTCGAACGTGGACCCCTTCCCGATCATGGACGCAGCCCGCGCGGAGCTCGCGGATGCGCCGGTGGGACTCGTCACCACCGCCCAGCACATGAACCACTTCGAGGAGATGGTGGAGTGGCTCGAGGCGGCGGGCTATCCGGTCGAGACCCGACGGGGCGATGAGCGTCTGACGTACGAGGGACAGGTGCTGGGCTGCAACTACGCGTCGGCAGACATCGATGCCGAGCAGGTGCTGTACGTCGGTGGGGGGAAGTTCCACCCGCTGGGGCTGGCGATGGAGCATCCGGACAAGACCGTGGTGATCGCAGATCCGGTCAACAACGTGGTGACGATCGCGGACACCGAGCGGTTCATGAAGCAGCGGTACGGCGCTGTGCACCGGGCGATGGATGCGCAGACGTGGGGGGTGATCTTCTGTACGAAGATCGGACAGGGCCGCATGGAGGCGGCCGAGGAGATCCTCGCGTCGAACCCCGATGCGTATCTGATCACGATGGATGAGGTCACCCCCGACCGGCTGATCAACTTCGACGTCGACGCGTTCGTGAACACGGGCTGTCCCCGGATCACCACCGACGACGGGCCCCGGTTCAAAAAGCCCATGTTGACCCCCCAGGAGTACCGCATCGCCATCGGTGAGGAGCCGCTGGATGCACTGCGGTTCGACACGTTCCATGGCACCTGGTGAGCCTGACCGCGGCCTATTTGCCTGTGGACGGATTAGGTCGCCCTAATGTGGACCTGTGAGGAGGCGTGAGCGATGGCGGAGACCGCCCCCGTCGGCGAGCCCCACGAGGCGGCGGAGGTCATCCTCTCGGTCGAGGGCCTGAGCAAGCGCTTCGGGGCTGAGCAGGTCCTCGATGCGATCAGCTTCGACGTGCACGTCGGGGAGATCCTCACCCTGTTGGGTCCCTCCGGATGCGGCAAGACCACGACCCTCCGGCTGATCGCGGGGCTGGAGTCGGCGGATGCGGGGACGATCACCATCTCCGACCGCCAGGTCGCCGGTGACCGCAGCCTCCCACCGCAGGACCGGGGTGTCGGCGTGGTCTTCCAGGAGTTCGCGCTGTTCCCCCACCTCACGGCCGCCGAGAACATCGCCTTCGGCCTGGAGGAGGCCGCCCCCGCGACGCGCGCGTCGATCGTCGAGGAGATGCTGGAGCTGGTGGGGCTGTCGACGCACGCGGACCACTACCCCGAGGAGCTCTCCGGCGGTCAGCAGCAGCGGGTCGCGCTGGCGCGCTCGCTGGCCCCGGAACCGGCGGTGCTGCTGCTGGATGAGCCGTTCTCGAACCTGGATGTGGACCTGCGCGTCCAGATGCGCGAGGAGGTCCGGCAGATCCTCAAGGCCGCGGGGGTCACGGCGATCTCCGTGACCCATGACCAGGAGGAGGCGCTGTCGATCTCCGATCGGGTCGCGGTGATGCACGCCGGGAAGATCGAGCAGATCGCCACCCCCGAGCGGATCTTCCAGCACCCCCGCTCGCGGTTCGTGGCCGGGTTCCTGGGGTATGCGAGCTTCGTGCCGGGGTACGTCGACGGGGCGGACGTGCAGACCCCGGTGGGGACGCTGCCCCGCGAGCAGATCTACGGGCTCGCGCCCGAGTACGATCAGACGCCCATCGATGTGCTCGTGCGCCCCGATGACGTCTCCATCGCCCCACCGGGGACGGCGATGCCCGCCTGCGGGGAGGTCGTCGCCCGCCGGTACCTCGGACCCAGCTTCCTGTATGAGGTCGAGCTGACCACGGGAGAGGCCGTCCAGTGCATGCACAACCATGATGAGGAGATCCCCCGGTCGGGGTCCGTGGCGGTCGCGATCGATGCGGACCATCGGTTGGCGTGGTTCCCCCGTGAGCAGCGCCCGTCGGATGTGTCGGGATGACCACCTACCGCCGGTCGGTGTGGGTGGATGCACCGCTCGAGCGCGTGTGGGCGTTCCACTCGACGATCGCGGGCCTGCGTGCGCTGACCCCGGGGCTGTTGGGGCTGCAGGTGGCGGCGATCCGTGGGGATGACGATGGGACGCTGGTCACCGGGAGCGAGATCGACCTGCGCATGCGCCCGCTGGGTGTGCTCCCTGCGTCGGCGTGGACGTCGGTGATCACCGACAGGGAGGCCTCATCGCAGCGGTGCTGGTTCATCGATGTGATGCGTGGGGGCCCCTTCGACCACTGGCAGCACGTGCACACCTTCGAGGCGGTCGACGGGGGCACGCGGATCGACGATGTGGTCACCGTCCGGCTGGGTGGCCCGCTCGCACCACTGGTGTCGCCTGCTGCGCTCATCGGCCTTGTACCGATGTTCCGCTACCGGCACGGCCAGACGCGCACGCAGCTGGAGTGATCAGTCGGCGACCAGCGTCTCGAACAGCTCGCCTGCGGTCGCCGGCACGTCGAAGTCGTGGAAGTGCTCGCCCTCCTCGTGTGAGAGGATGTCCAGCGCCGCTGTCGCACCATCCCCGGCGGCGATGACGGCCTGCCACTCCTGTGCGCGGACCATCGCGCCGGTCGCGTACACACCATCGACGCTCGTGGCCATCGAGAGGTCGACCTCGACGGTGCCCTCATCGGTCATCGCACAGCCGAGCGCCTCGGCCATGCTGCGGTCCGCCCCGGTCGCGAGCACGACGTAAGCGGCGGTCGTGCTGTCCTCTGCGGTCTCGACGGTGATGCCCTCATCCCCCACACCGGCCGCCTCGACGGCCGTCTCGACCACCTCCACGCCGTAGTCGCGCACCTGCTGGTGCGCCGTCTGCATGAACGCCGAACCGTCGATCGAGCCCACCCCCAGGTAGTTGAACAGATGTGCCTTGTGCATCCACGTGTCTCCGGTGTCGTAGACGGTGGTCTCGAGCCCGTTCTTCGCGGTGAACAGCGCTGCACTCAACCCAGCGGGACCGCCGCCGACCACGATGATCTCTGGCATAATCCACGTAGTCGACACAGCTGCAAAAGCGTGACTTACCCGACGACGTACGTGGCCGTCGCGAGGAAGATGACCATCCCCAGCACGTCCACGAGGTTCGTCACCACGGGGATGGTGACGTCATCGGGGTCGACCCCGAACCGGAAGGCGAGGTACGTCGCGAGGAAGCTGAAGCAGATCGCGATGAGGATGATCGCCGCCCCGCTGATGGCGGTGATCACCGCGATGGGGCGCCAGCCGAGCTGCCCCCCTGTGGTCCCATCGAGCAGGGATGCGGCCACCGCCAGCCCCGCGAAGATCGTCACCCCCAGCAGGCTCACGGCGATGATGTTGCTCCACAGCCCCCGGTCGGTCGGGTCCGCCACGGAGAGCCCGAGGTGGAAGCGCGTCGACAGCCGCGACGACAGCACCGCACCCAGGTTGCCGCCTGTGCCGACCATGGTCGGGACCATCACCGCGAGCACCCCGTAGCTGCGGAGGAACGGACCCGCCTGCTCGAGCCGGATGCCCGCGATGAGCACGATCACCGACAGGGCGACCAGCAGCGGGAACATGCGACGGATGATCCCCGTCGCCCGCCATGACGCGTCCATCGCGGCGGTCACAGCGGTATCCCCTCGACGATCAGCACCGCGACGACGATGAACACCATCCCGAAGATGTCACCCAGGGTGGTGACCACCGGTCCGACGAGGTTGTCGGGGTCGATCCCCCGCCGATACCCTGTGAAGATGATCGACAGCAGCCCCACGATCAGCACGCTCGCAGCCAGCACGCTCGCGATCAGCATGATGGCGATCAGCTCGAGAAGCGATGCGGCGGGACGCCCCAGCACCAGCAGGCTGCTCCAGCTGATCACGGCGATGACGACCGCGACCGCGATGGCGTTGATGAACGAGGCGATGATCGCCTGGATGAGGCGTGGGTCCCCCCGGAAGCGCGGGGCGATCAGCCCCTGGTGCAGGCCACTGGCGATCCGCCCGCCGAGCGCCGCATACACGTTGCCGCGTGTGGCGAGGAACACCGGGATCATCACCAACAGGCCCGGCAGCCGCTCGATCACCACGAGCACCTCCTCCAGCAGCACCCCTGCGATGAGGCCACCGAGCAGCGCGATGAGCATCACGGGGAGGGTCTGGTGGTAGATCGTCCACACCTCGTCGCGTACGCTCATCCTCACGCGTCGGTTCACCCAACGGCATCATGAGTCTGCTTGTCGCCGAGTGGGCCACCGAGTCCGCTCTCCCCGATTTGAACGGGGGACAAGCCGATCTACAGTCGGCTGCTCTGCCAGACTGAGCTAAGAGCGGTCATCCAAAGGTAGGTCGACATCCGGATTAATCATTTCTGGTCTGTCCCGCCGCGAGCACGCCCCATGCTGCTCACGCACCGGCGGCCGCGCCGACCGGATCCTCATCGATGCTCCGCACAACCAACACCAACGCGACCACCCCGAACCCGGCGGCGATCACGAAGGGGACCGCGAAGCCGAAGCCGACGAGGATGCCACTCAGGAGCGTGCCGAAGGCGATCCCCAGCCCGAACCCCATCGTCAGCACCGAGAGCGTCGATCCCGACTCCCCCTCGCCGGCGAGGTCGCCGGCGAGCGCCAACGCGGGTGCGAACACCGCGGCGACGGCGATCCCCTGGATGAACCGTGCGACGGTCATCCACGCCGATGAGAGGATGTACCCCTGCACGACGGTCGCGGGCACGAGCAACACCAGCCCCCACACGAGGAACGGCCGACGCCCCACCCGGTCGCTCCAGCGGCCGATCGGCACCTGCAGCAGCACGTTGGCCAGCACCGTCGCCCCGAACTGCACCGAGAAGTAGCCCGTCCCCTGGCCCAGGCGTGCGTTCACCTCGTTCGCCAGGGGCGCATAGATCGCCAGCGACAGCGCCATCATCAGCGTGGCGATCCCGAGGGCGAACACCGGGTCGATCCCACCGTCAGGAGCGCGCACGCGGATGCTGAGGCCCCGATCGACCGAGGCGGTGGGCCGTGCAGGGTCAGAGATCAAGATCCACACGAGCACGAAGCTGATCGCCGCCCCGGCGATCGCGACGCCGAAGGCCGCATCGAAGCCCGTCAGCGTGCCTCCAGCGATCGCATACGGCCCGCCGACGACCACCGCCCCCGCCAGCAGGGGGCCGATCCCGAAGCCGACCAGCCGGAAGGTGTTGAACAGCCCGAAGTTCTGCCC
>JAVLBV010000110.1:0-1885 GCA_031580685.1 Haloquadratum sp.
GGGGCTTCTACTGCTCGCCGACCGCCGCGGGCTACCCCGGTGCGGCGGCGGACAGCGGGGACCTCGCGGTGTACCCCCGGGGGGCGGGCCACGCCGATGGCGAGATCGCGTTCACGGTGACCGTCTGCGATGACCGCGCGGCGGTCGCACCCACCGAGCTGGGCGATGCGGTCCTCGGCGTCGTCGATGAGGATGCGGAGGTGACGTACTTCGCACCCGAGCGGCTCGAGCGGCCCCCGGAGGCGGCGCCCCCCGAGCCACCGGCGACGCCCGTGCCCGCGCGCCTGCTGCCCGACCGCGTGCTCGTCGATGGCGTCGACAGCCTCGGTGCCCCCGCCGCGTTCTACGGGCAGCCACTGCGCGGTCGCGATGCGACGGTGGGCCCGCTGCAGCTGTCGCTGGTGGAGGCGGGCTACCTCGCGGCGGCGGGGTGGCTGGCGCTCGATGCCGATGCGGTGACCGCCGCCGCGGCAGCGCGCATCGGGCCGCGGTACGCACCGCTGGCGGCGGCGTACGCGCAGCTGCGGGCGGCGGGGTACGTCCCCAAGAGCGGCTTCAAGTTCGGGGCGGACTTCCGGGTGTACCCGCCGACCGCCGACGATCCCACGGCGACGCACTCGGCGGAGCTGGTGCACGTGCGCCCGGCGGACGAGCCGATCGCCATCCGCGAGCTCTCGCTGCACGTGCGCCTCGCCGGCGGGGTCCGCAAGCGCATGGTGTTCGCGTTCACCTCCGGTGCGGGTGCGATCACCTGGGTGGCGATCGCCCGCATCACCCCCTGACGCAGCAGCACCAGCCCCGGGCGCGCAGGATGCGTAGGCACCGTGCTGGGTGACCGCCCCGTGGTGCTCACCTCCAGCTGTCGGGCGGGCAATCATGCCGAAGGTGGGACGCTCCTGGAATCGCGATCTCGACGGCCCGCCAGCAGTCGCGGATGCGGTCCCCGATGGATCGCACCACGAGTTCGATGCCCCGGTTCGGGTCGACCGGGAGGTTGGGACTATTCAGGTTGTGGTCGCAGCCGGTCGGTGATCGCCGACGTCCGTGTCGCATCATCCGCGCGAACGAATGGTTTTTGCCGCCACTGCGGGCATCTCGCAGCAGACTGGATCCGTCCGACGTACGCACCATGACCGACAACTCACCACAGGACGACGACCCCGACGGCGCAGGCGCTGCCGCGCCCACCGCCGCGTTGGACCCGTGGGGCGCCGACACCGTCGCCGACTACGCGGCGCTGTTCGACGAGTTCGGCATCGAGCGGATCGACACGGTCGCCGACGCGCTGCCCGACCCGCATGCGCTGTTCCGCCGTGGCGTGATCTTCGGCCACCGCGGCTACGACCGCGTGCTCGACGCGCTCGCAGCCGGTGAGCCCGCGGCGGTGCTGTCGGGGTTCATGCCCACGGGCGCGCCGCATCTGGGCCACAAGATGGTCTTCGACGAGATCGTCTGGCACCAGCAGCAGGGCGCGAGCGCACACGCGGTGATCGCCGACCTCGAGGCGCACGCCGCCCGCGGGCGCAGCTGGGCGGAGATCGACGACCACACCCGCGACTACCTCCTGTCGCTGCTGGCGGTGGGGTTCGACCCCGACAGCGGCGAGGTGTACCGCCAGTCGGCCGCCCCCGCGGTCGACGCGCTCGCGTTCGAGCTGGGCATCCACGCCAACCTCTCGGAGCTGCAGGCGATCTACGGCTTCGATGGGACGACGGCGATCGCCCACATGCAGGCGGTGCTCACGCAGATGGCCGACATCCTCGAGCCGCAGCTCGAGGCGCCACAGCCGACGGTGATCCCCGTCGGGCCCGACCAGGACCCGCACATCCGCTTCGCCCGCATCATCGGCCGCCTGCGCCGCTCGGAGACGGAGTTCTACCGGGAC
>JAVLBV010000111.1:0-1874 GCA_031580685.1 Haloquadratum sp.
GATCGTCGATCGCCGACCAGAGGGCGCGATCGCGATGCTGCTGGTGGGGAAGCTGCGGCGGTACGAGGCGGTCTACCGCCGTCTCGTCCTCAGCGATGGGCCGCGGTGAGCTGCTCGACGTACTTCGCGATGATGTCCACCTCGAGGTTGACCGCATCGCCCACCGTGCGCTCGCTGAGGGTCGTCTCGGTGTAGGTGGTGGGGATGACGGCGACGTGGAAGCCGTCGGGCTCGCGGGCGGCGACGGTGAGGCTGATGCCGTCGATGGCCACCGACCCCTTCTCGACGATGTACGGTGCGACCGACGGTGGGAGGCCGAACTGGTAGGTCCAGTCCTCCCCGATCTGCTCGACCGCCCGCACCGGTGCGGTCGTGTCCACGTGTCCCTGGACGATGTGCCCATCGAGCCGTCCATCGGCCGCCAGCGCCCGCTCGATGTTGACCGCATCCCCCACCGCCCGCTCGCCGAGGGCGGTGCGGTCGGCCGTCTCCGTCGCGATGAACACCGTCATCGCATGTGCGGCCGCATCGTACGCCTCGACGGTGAGACAGACCCCATCGACCGCCACCGACTGGCCCGCAGAGACCGCATCGACCACACCCGGCAGCGCGACCGTCAGCCGGTCCGCATCCGCGGTCGCATCGATCGCGGTGACGGTGCCCGTCCCCTCGACGATCCCCGTGAACATCCCGTCGCTCACGCCTCCGGCGAGACCGGGTCGCCCGCGACCGCACCCACCAGCTCCTCGACCGGCGTCTCCCGCAGCTCGTTGTGCAGCAGCACGCTGACCGGCAGCGTGGGCGCCCCCGAGATGAGGTCCTCCAAAAGCACCAGCCGCTCGCGGGCCCGCGACATGCCCACGAAGAACACCCGGCGCTCGCTGTCGGTCAGCGCGGGGACGCACCCGTCCTCCAGCTCGAACGCGTCGGCGTCATCGGAGATGGTCGCCGCGATCTGCTCGACCACCTTCTCGGTGAGGTCCGTCGCGAGGAAGACGTGGTCCGCCTCGCGCCCCTTCGCGGAGTGGATCGTCCCCACCCGCACGCGGCCGGGGTCCATCCCCGCATGCGGCCCCGCGAAGTACGCGGCGACCGACTTGCGCTGGTAGGAGGTGACCTTGCGGACCATGTCCGCGGCCGACTCGGGGGCGGGGGCGAACGGGGCGATGACGCGGATCTCCGCGACGGGGATCTCCAGGCGCGACAGCGCCGTCTCCGTGCTCTGCTCCTTGTGCGTCTCGACGAGCTCGAAGAGCGCATCCCGCTCGTTCGTCCCGAACGCCGAGTCCTGCAGCATGTCCGCGAGCCGCCGGGTCTGCAGCCCCGAGACGGTCTCCCCCGCCGCGAGCGCCTCGACCGCCCGGACGTACTCCGTCAGCCGGTCGGTCCACATGCGCTGCTCGGTGAGCATGCGGAACGGGATGCCCTCGCCGATGAACTCATCGAGGAACTGGAACAGCTGGTAGCGCGCGCGGAACAGCACCATCACCGTCGCGTCGGGGTCCGCACCCACCGTGGTGCGCACGTCTCGGACCACATCCAGCATCGAGGGGTTCGAGCGCGCCTCGACGTCGCCACCCTCCTTGCGGGGCTTGAGGTCCTTCTCCTGGCGCCGCCCGATGTGGCGGATCTCGGTGTTGACCACCTCCAGCACGCGCGAGGGCAGCCGGTAGGAGTTGGGCAGGATCACATCCTCGGTGCGCTCCGCATCCAGCAGCAGCGCCGGATCCGCACCCTGCCACTCGTACACCACCTGGTCGTCGTCGCCGGCGATCAGGATCGTCTCCATGTGCGGCTTCCACAGCTCGTACACCAGGTACTGCAGGGTGGTGATGTCCTGGAACTCATCGATGATGAGCACGCAGATCGCCATC
>JAVLBV010000112.1:0-1859 GCA_031580685.1 Haloquadratum sp.
CTACTCGCCGATCGAGGGGGCGGAGGCGGTCCACGTCCGCGAGCACGTGGGGCTGCATGACATGACGGCGTTCAACAAGATGGAGGTCATCGGCACGGATGCACCGGCGTTCATCCAGCGGCTGTGTACCGGTGACATGCAGCTCGCCGTCGGCGATGTGAAGTACACGCTGCTGTGCAACGAGGACGGTGGGGTGCGCGCGGACGTCACCGTCACCCGACTCGACCCCGAGCGGTACCTCATCCTGACGACCGGCCGCGAGGTGGGCAACAACCACGTGGCGTGGGTCCGCTCACAGGCGCCCGCGGGCGTGTACGTGAACGACGTCACCTCCTCGATGGCGGCGATGGTGTGTACCGGTCCGAAGGCGCGTGAGGTGCTCGCACCCATCTGCGATGCGGACCTCTCCGATGAGGCGTTCCCGTTCTTCACCGCCCAGCGGTTCTTCGTGCGGAACGTCCCCGTCACCGCCCTGCGGGTGTCGTACGTGGGCGAGCTGGGATGGGAGTTCTACACCCCCTCGGAGTACGGGGAGACGCTCTGGGAGTACATCATGGCCGCTGGGGCGGACGCGGACATCCGGCCCTTCGGCAGTGGGGCGCTCAACGCGCTGCGTCTGGAGAAGGGGTTCCGGCTGTGGGGGGTCGACCTGCACACCGAGCACACGCCGTATGAGGCGGGGCTGGGGTGGGCCGTGGATCTGGACACCGACTTCATCGGTCGGGATGCGCTGGCAGCGATGGCCGACGGCGGCAGCCCCCGCCATCAGGTGGCGTGTCTCACCCTCGACGATCCGGATGCGGTGATCCTGAGCGAGCGGCCGGTGCTCGTGGATGATGAGCCGGTGGGCTACGTCCACAGCGCAGAGTACGGCTACACCGTCGGCAGCTGCATCGCGTACACCTACCTCCCGCCGGAGCACGCAGCGCCGGGCACGGCGGTGGAGATCCTGTACGAGGGCCGGCGGTACCCGGCGACGGTGCGCGAGGAGCCGCTGGCGTAGAGCTGTCAGCACACTGGTAGAACGAGCGCCACACGCCGGTCCGCTGCCACCCCGCAACCACCCGAAATCGGGGGACAGACCCGATTCACCGTTGTCTTTATCATGCTCACGTCATCACCCTGACCTACCATCATGAGCAGTCCCTCGCTTCCAGACCACGCCGAGACGGTCATCATAAGTTGGAGTTCGCAGAGTCGGAGTCCGACCTGCTGACGACGCTGGCCACATTCGACGAGGACCTCGTTGACCCCGCTGTCGAATTTGCCACCGAGGGCGAAGGTGGGGTTGTTGGCGCTGCGATTGAGACCGGCGCCGCGTTGACGACTGGTGCTGCGGTGTTTCGGGCTGGTGCCGCCATCGGTCCCCGCGTCGGCACTGCAACCCGCTTCGCCTTGCAGCCTGGCGAGGAGGTGCTCGGCAGAGGTGGCTTCGCAGCCACACGACGACTGCGCGATGAGCCCACCGCCCAGCGACTCTTCCCGGACCAAGAACCCCTGATATTTTCGGAAGAGGCTGCACTGCGCGGCATCAACCGGGCCGCCGATCGCATCGCCGAAGAGGTGAGTCGCGTGGATGTGCGAACGCCCAGCGTTGGTGCCGGTGTTCCTCGTCTCGACGTGGAGTTCAGGGAACCACGGCGGGTGCGCGAGCCTGAACTGCAAGACCCCGCAGAGATAGAGATGCAAGAGCGGTTGCTCGAAGCTGAGCAACGACGTGTCGTGCCGATGCAAGACCAGCCACCAGTCAGCGATCTGACGCCGGAGGGTACCTTCTTACCAGCTCGCGGTGCTCACCGTCGCACGGTGGCAGGTCTCCGCCCCCGCGCGGCTGGCGGTGTTCATCATCGCCGCGATCG
>JAVLBV010000113.1:0-1804 GCA_031580685.1 Haloquadratum sp.
ACCCACGCCTGGGGCCGGAGATGAAGTCGACGGGGGAGGTGATGGCGACCGCCGACAGCTTCGCACGGGCGTACGACAAGGCACAGGATGCGATCGGCAAGCCGATCCCCCGCGGTGGGCGGATCTGGGCGGACCTCTCGGATGCGGTGTTCCCCGACCCCGCCTCCGAGGCGGGACGGGCACTGCTGAACCGGGTGTACGCGTGGTTCGAGCCCGTCGAGCTCGACCGGGTGGCGGTCGTCGATGCGATCCGGGCAGGGGAGGTCGACCTGGTGATCTCCCGCGACCAGGCGGTGTTGACCGCATGCGTCGAGGAGGGGATCACCTACTTCTCGACGGCCGCCTCGGCGATGGCGGCGGTCGACGCCGTCGGTGCGAAAAGCGAGCCGTTGTCCGTCGCAGATGTCGCGAGCCGACAGACCCGTCCACGCAGGTGGGGTCAGCAGCCCTCAGGCTAGCTTCTCGAGCGCGTCGAAGTAGTGCGGCGTCGGCTCGACCAGCGCCACCGACGTCCCATGCCGGGCGACCGTCACCGTCTGTGGGAGTGCGACCGCCGTCCGTGTCCGCCCATCGCTGACGACGACCGCCTCGGGTGGCCCCTCCACCGCGATCTGGACCGCCGCCGTCGTCGGCAGCACCATCGCCGGATGGTGTGCACGGTCGGCCATCGTCGTCACCACCATCGCGGGGACGGCGGGATGGATCAGCGGCCCGTCCTCGCTGAGGTTGTACGCAGAGCTGCCCGTGCTGGTCGCGACCATCACGCCATCGGCCTCCGTCCGGAGGTACCGCTCTTCATCCACGTCGATCGTGAGTGTGAGCGGTGCCGCCGCACCGCGTGTGGGCGCCTGGATGACGATCTCGTTGATCGCCGGGTCGACCGCCGCCCCGGTGACCGCCAGACGGTCCAGGTGCCGGATGGGGAGGGGATCGCCTGCACGCAGCTCCTCGAGGAGGCGCTGGACCGTCACGACCGCATCGGCGGGGTCGACGGCGTTGAGGAAGCCGACCTCTCCGAGGTTCACCCCGACGATCGGGGTCGACCCCGCCGTCGCCGCCGCGAAGAGGAACGTCCCGTCCCCACCGACCGAGACGATGAGGTCAGCCGCGGCGAACTCGTCGAGGGGGGTGGGGTGACGGTCGATCGCAACCGCGGTGAGCGGGTCGAACCACACCGTCTGCGCTGCGGACTCGACGAGCGCGGCGATCTCCTCGGCCAGGCTGATCGCCGCTGGCGTCTCCTGCTTCGCGAAGATGGCGATCGACAGTGCCATCTGCTACCGGGCAGCCTCAGAAGAGGAGCTCATCATCATCCTCCACCATGTACAGCGAACGTGCGGCGATGTTGACCGCATGATCGCCGACCCGCTCGAGGTCCCGGATCGTCAGCAGCATCCGGGAGATGTCCTGCATCGTCGGGCCTGTCTCGGCATCGGCATCCTCCGCCTGTGCCTCCATGAGGTCGCGGACGACGATGGTGCTCGCCAGCTCGCACATCTCATCGAGCTCGTCGTCCCGGGTGGCGATCGCATGACACAGATCGGGGAGCTCGCGTTCGTACGCCCGCAGTGCATCCGTGAGCATCTCCACGGTGACGGTCCCGATCTTCTGGATGTCCACCTCCGGGAAGAGATCGCGCTCGGCGGCCAGCGCGTACTGCGCGAGGTTCACCGCGAGGTCGCCGATGCGCTCCAGATCGGTGAGGATCTTGAACGAGGCCACCACGAAGCGGAGGTCTGAGGCGACCGGTTGCTGCAGGGCGATCAGATCGATGAACGCCTGCTCGAGATCGAGGTACATCTCG
>JAVLBV010000114.1:0-1765 GCA_031580685.1 Haloquadratum sp.
CGCACATGCAGCCAGGTGACCGCGTCCGCTGCGTCCGCGACGACCTCGACGTCGAGGGGGTCCTCCTGCCGGCGGAGGCGACGGACGCGCTGATCATCAAGCTCGACAGCGGCTACAACGTGGGCGTCGACCCCGATGCGGCGACGGTGACCGTCCTCGAGGCGGGCGCCCAGCGCGTCGATGCGGACACGCAGGTGCCGGAAGCCTCGGCGGCGGCGACGGACCCCGACCTGCCGACGGTCGCGCTCGTCTCGACGGGCGGGACGATCGCCTCGACGGTGGACTACCGCACGGGGGCGGTCTCCGCGCGCTTCGATGCGGAGGACGTGCTGCGGGCGATCCCCGCCCTCGCCGAGCTCGCGAACTACCGCGGGCGCGTCGTCGCCAACATCCTCTCGGAGAACATGACCGCGGAGATCTGGCAGGAGCTCGCGCGCGTCGTCGCCGCGGAGGTCGACGCGGGCGCCGACGGCGTCGTCGTGATGCACGGCACCGACACGATGCAGTACACCGCCGCCGCGCTCGCGTTCATGCTCGAGACGCCGGTGCCGGTCGTGCTCACCGGCGCGCAGCGCTCGGCGGACCGGCCCTCGTCGGACAACGTGATGAACGCCGTCTCGGCGGTGCGGCTCGCGACCGCGGATGCCGCGGGCGTGTTCGTCTGCATGCACGCGGGCCCCTCCGACGACGAGTGTGCGGTGCATGCGGGCACGCGCGTCCGCAAGAACCACACCTCCCGGCGCGACGCGTTCGTGACCGTCGACGGCCCGCCGCTGGGCAGCGTCAGCTACCCCGACGGTGTGGTCACCCTGGATGACAGCGTCCCCCCACGCGGTGACGCGGACGTCAGCGTCGCCACCGCGCTCGAGACGGACGTCGAGCTGCTGTACTTCTCGCCCGGTGGCGATGTGCGCGCCCTCGGCGAGCGCCTGCGCGAGCGCGCACCCGCCGGGCTCGTCATCGCGGGGACGGGCCTGGGGCACGTGCACGCGGAGCTGATCGACGCGATCGGCGCGCTCGTCGAGGCGGGCACGGTCGTCGCGATGACCTCGCAGTGTCTCGGCGGCCGCGTCTGCGACCGCGTGTACGCCAACGGCCGCGACCTGCTCGCCGCGGGCGTCGTCGAGGCGGGCGAGACGCTGCCGGCGGTCGCGAAGGTGAAGCTCATGTGGGCGCTCGCGAACACGGATGACCCCGCCGCGGCGATGCAGGCGGACCTGCGCGGGGAGAACCGGCCGCGGTCGGTCGCGCTGCGGTAGCTACTCGGCCATCGCCAGCACCGCATCGAAGAAGCCCAGCGAGTCGTTCGGCCCCGGGTGCGCCTCGGGGTGGTACTGCCGGGTGAGGATCTGCAGCTCGTCGTTCGCGAGCCCCTCGGCGGTCTCGTCGTTCACGTTCACCTGCGTGACCGCGAGCGTGTCGCCCGGTTCGTCGACGGTGTAGCCGTGGTTCTGCGTCGTCATGATCACCGTGTCCGTCGCCAGATCGAGCACGGGCTGGTTGACGCCGCGGTGGCCGAAGGCCATCTTGGCGGTGGTGCCGCCGAGGGCGTTCGCGACGATCTGCTGGCCGAGGCAGATGCCCGCGATGGGCGTCTCGCCCGCGTACGCCTCGACGAGCGCCTCCGCCGCGGTGAACGTGCGGGGGTCGCCCGGGCCGTTGGAGATGAACAGCACGTCGGGGTCGAGGTCGGGGCCCAGCAGGCGCACCACGCCCTCGCGGGTCTCGTGATCCACCTGCTCCAGCAGGTCGGCGATGTCGGCGG
>JAVLBV010000115.1:0-1742 GCA_031580685.1 Haloquadratum sp.
CGCATCGGCGAACTCGCGGGCGTCTGCGTCATCCATACCTGCGCCTGCACGACCGCCGGCTAAAGCCACCGCGGTTCGCTCAGATCCGCACGGGGTGCGGCAGCCAGACGGGCTCGAGCCCCCACCCCTGCAGGGGGTCCGCGAGCGCGCGGACGCCGAACGTCTCCGTCGCGTAGTGACCGGGGAAGATCGCGGTGAGCTCCAGCTCCCGCGCGAGGTGGTGCAGACGGTGCTTCGGCTCGCCGCTGATCAGCGCGTCGTAGCCGGCAGCTGCGGCCTCCTCGAGCCACGCCCCTCCTGCGCCGGTGACGATGGCGACGCGGTCGAGCGGATCGGGGCCGAACGGCAGCACCGTCGGCTCCGCGACCGCCCCATCCAGCTCCGCCAGCGTCGCACGGACCGTCTCGGTCGACCGCGCGGATGGGAACCGCCCCCCACGGCCGATGGTGACCCCCGCGATGGTGCCGAAGGGCGCGGTGTCGGTGAGCCCCAGGGTGCGCGCGAGCCCCGCCGCGTTGCCCACCGTGGGGTGCCCATCCAGCGGGAGGTGCGCTGCGTACAGCGCGATCTCCGCGGAGACGAGCGCCCGGACCCGCGCGAGGGTCACCCCCTCCAGCGGGGCCCGGTCCCCCCAGAAGAGGCCGTGATGCACGATGAGCGCGTCCACGTCGGCATCGGCCGCAGCCGCGATCGTCGCCTCCGCGGCATCCACGGCGAGACCCACCCGCTCGATGGGGTCATCGGGTCGACCCACCTGGATGCCGTCCAACGCCCCATCCACGCCCTCGTACGTCGCGACCCCGAGCAGCTCGTCCAGCTGCGCGGCGAGGGTGCCCAGACGCATCAGTCCGCCTCCGCCGCATGCGCATGGAGGAACGTCCGGACGAGCCGGGCCGCCAGCGTCGCGGTCTGGCCCGCATCGCGGTCGGTCACCTCCACGACATCCATGCCCACACACGCCGGCGCCACCGTCGCGACCAGCTCGCGCACCGCCTGCGGTGTCAGCCCGAACGGCTCGGGCGTGCCCGTCGCGGGGGCGAACCCGGGGTCGACGACGTCGATGTCCACCGAGAGGTACCAGCGGTCGACCCCCGCACGCGCCATCGCGGCCCCGACCGCGGTGGGGTCGTCGATGAGCTGCCAGGGGGCCGTCTGGACCCGGCGCCACTCGTCGTCCGACCCCGTCCGGGCCCCGACGACCAGCACCGCCGCCACGTCCGGGAGCGCACCCACGTGCCGCAGCACCGTCGCATGGCTGTCCGCATCGCCCGCGAGTGCCTCCCGGAGGTCGAGGTGGGCGTCGGCGACGACGACACCCGCAGCCCCGGTGCCGGTGACGCCCGCGCGGGTGATGGTGTGCTCGCCGCCGAGCAGCACCGGCACCGCCCCCGCAGCGACCACATCACGCACCTGCCCCGCCAGCCACCGGAGGTACTCAGCGAGTGGACTGAACGGGTCGACATCGCCGCGGTCGGCGACCGACAGGCCACTCAGATGCGTCTCGGTGTGGTGGTCGTCATGGTTCGTGTCCCCCGATCGGGGGAAAGCACCGCCCAGGAGTCGAACCTGGGTGCTCCGACGGTGCGGTTATTCTGGGTTTAAGTCGAACTGCAGGATGTGTCGAACCCCGGCGCTGGGGTCACCCGTCTCACCTTCACCGTGGGGCCACCGGCGATCGCACAGCTCGTCGACGGCTGGGCCAGCCATCGCCGGCTCTCCCAGGTGCTGGATGCGCCCACCGA
>JAVLBV010000116.1:0-1621 GCA_031580685.1 Haloquadratum sp.
CGATCGCGCTGAGGATGCCGGCAGCATCCCCCGCGGGTGCGTCCACGACCGTCACCGCCTGGCCCACCACCTCCGCGTGCAGCGACATCCCCTGGTACCCCTCCTGGGCGTCCCGGTCGATCAGCCCCTGCAGGCGGCCACGGATCTGGTTCATCTGCCGGTGTGAGAGCTCGTTGGAGGACCCCGACAGCACGCCGAGTGCCCGCAGGCCATCGAGGCGGTCATCGATCACCTCCTGCACCGTGTCACGGATCTGCAGCAGCTCGGGGGGGAGGGTGATCTGCTCCCACTCGACGTCGGTGTCGTGGGTGTGCGCGGCGACGTCCGCATCCTCCTCGGTCATCACCGCGACCGCGTCGATCCCCAGGTTCGCACACACCTGCAGGATCGCCGCCTCATCGCCGCCGGGTGAGGCGCTCATGCCGGTCACCAGCGGCTCGGCCGCATCGGCGTGGTACCGCTCGGCGATGTAGACGTACGCGTAGTTCCCGGTGGCCCGGTGGCACTCATCGAACGTCAGATGCGTGACGTCGGTGAGGTCGATCCGGCTGCCGATCAGGTCGTTCTCGATCACCTGCGGGGTCGCGATCACCACCGCTGCATCGGCGAATGCGGTCGCGCGGTCGTCCGGGGCGGTGTCACCGTGAGCGCGCTGGTGACCGCCGAGCGGCTCGAGCACCGCCCGGTAGAAGCTGCGATGCTGCTGGACGAGCGGCTTCGTCGGTGCCAGCAGCACGGCGGTCCCCCCGACGGCCTCGAGCCGCTCGGCGGTCACCAGCGCGCTCACGGTGGTCTTGCCCAGCCCGGTGGGCAGACAGACGAGGGTGTGTCCATCGCGGGCCTGCGCGGCCAGCTCGAGCTGGTACGCACGCTCCTCGAGGGCCCCCTCGACGATCAGCGGGTGGCTGATCGATGCCACGTCGGACTGGGTCGCCATCGGCGTCGCTACTCGATGGCCGCGAATAAGGATTCGTGGAGGGCGGTGGAAGTGGTCACCAGATGCCCTGGCGGCGGTCCATCCAGGTGACGACCCCGACGTGTGGGACGGTGAGGATGGCGATCCCCACGAGGTAGAACCCCAGCAGCGACATCGCCCCCGTGGGCCCACTAAAGCACACCATAGAATGGCACATCAGGCAGGCACGCACAGCAATTGAGCAATTACAGACGCAGACAACCTATGAACCACTTCAAGAATCACAGACGGAAGACTGATCAGCAGCTGCAGTGCCGCTACTGCGGTCACAAATGGTCAGGCACGGTGTACAGCAACATCACCTTCGCAACAGCAGGCACGGTCTGCCCTGTCTGCAACACAGATCAGGTGCCACAATATGAGTGATTACGGACAATCGTTGATGCATGCAGCGCAGATGGATAGGCATTTCAACAAGATGTACGTGCAGATGTGGGATATCAGCATTGAAGACATTGTTAATATCGACAGTCGTGGTGCAGCAGGCAACAGCGTTGCAAAGGACATGGATAGTGCAGATAACATCGACAAGCGACTGCACACACCTGATGGCACCATCACGCTAGCGCAGCGGGTGTCCGCGCACGCTTGCGCGGGCTGAAGCCCATCGAACCTTTTCGTGGTCTGTGTGTCGTTGGCATGTGT
>JAVLBV010000117.1:0-1590 GCA_031580685.1 Haloquadratum sp.
CCGATGACGGTGACGCTGGTGCGATGAGCGACCGCAGCTACCCCACCGCGGCGATCGAGGTGGGCACGCGGCCCCCGGTGCGCTTCGCCGACCGCGATGGGCGGCAGATCCAGATCCGGCGGGTGACCGACACCGACGCCGCCGTCACCGCGCTGACGGCGATGTACGCGGCGTTCGACCCGGTCGACCGCGCGCAGGGCATCCCCCCGAGCGAGCCCGCGCAGATCACCGCGTGGCTCGAGCGCATCATCACCCCCGATGCGGTGAACGTCATCGCGTGGGACGGCGACCGCGCGGTGGGGCATGCGACGCTCGTGCCCGACGGCGACGCGTACGAGCTCGCGATCTTCGTGCTGCAGTCACACCAGGAGGCGGGCATCGGCACGCGGCTCGTGTCCGCCCTGCTGGGTGCGGGCTGCGATGCGGGCGTCGAGCGGGTGTGGCTGAGCGTCGAGCGGTGGAACCACGCCGCGCTCGCGCTGTATGAGAAGGTGGGCTTCGAGGTGTGCGACACGGCGGGCTTCGAGATCGAGATGAGCCTGCTGCTGCCCGCCTCAGACGCTGATGACCGGCTGTGAGGCGTACAGCAGCACGTACTCCGCGGCCTTCTCGAGCACCTCACCCGGCGCACCCGTCAGCGGCTCCCGCGGCAGCACGATGAGGTCGGCTGCGACCTGGTCGGCGGTGTCGCAGACGACCGAGCCGGGGTGCCGCAGCTTCGAGGCGGTCGAGAAGCCCGCGGTGACGGAGGTCGCGACCGCCACGCCCGCGTCCGCGGCGATCGTCTGGGCGGTCTGCTCGATCGCCGCCCCGTCGGCGGCGACCGTCGCGGGGTCGAGCGCCCCCGAGGTCAGCCCGTCGATGTCGGTGCCGCCGAGCATGTGCACGACGTGCAGGGCCGCCCCGTAGCGCGCGGCGACCGCAGCGGCCACCTCGACCGTCTCGACGGCGGCGGCGCTGGCGTCGACCGCCGCCAGCACCAGCCCGACCGCAGGCGCATCGTCCATCACGCCTCGATGCCACAGGCGGCACCAAAAGGGGACCGGGACGGCTTTGTCCACCCCGTGGGGAGTCGCGGTATGTTCGAGACGGTCGCGATCGCGACGGACGGCTCTGCGAGCGTCACGCGCGCGGTGGTGATGGGCATCGACCTCGCCGCCCGGTTCGACGCGGCGCTCGTGGGCATCTCCGTCATCGACACCCGGGAGGTCGAGACCGCACCGCAGCACCTGCAGGCCGAGCTCGAGGCGGCGCTCACCGAGCGGGCGACGGCGGCGCTCGACACGCTCGCGGCGATGGCGGACGCACCCATCGAGCGGGTGGTCGAGCGGGGCCGCCCCGCCGCGGCGGTGATCGCCGCCGCAGAGCGCGTCGGTGCGGACCTGCTCGTCGTCGGCACGCGCGGCCGCCACGGGGAGAACCGCCTGCTGCTGGGGTCGGTCGCCGAGCGGCTGGTGCGCACCGCACCGATGCCCGTCTGCACGGTGCGGCAGCTCGAGGCCGCCCATGGATGAGGCGACGGTCGACCCCATCGTGCTCGAGGAGGCGCCGGAGCTCGAGGAAGACTGGGGCGAGTGAGATGCACGTCGG
>JAVLBV010000118.1:0-1579 GCA_031580685.1 Haloquadratum sp.
CCGTCGGCACCCGCAGCTGCAGCGGGTGTCGCCCCCGCGGGCGGCGGAGGCCCCACCGCAGCAGCTGGTGCGACAGCGCGAGCAGGGCGGCGAGCGTGAGCGCGCCGGGTATCTCCTTCCAGCTGATCGATACCGCACTGTTCGTCGGGCTGCCGCTGGTGCTGCTGGGCGGGACGATCGTCGTCATGTTCGTCATCGCCACTGGGCTTCGGGGGACGAGCCTGCGATGAACACAGCGCGCGCGGTCAACGTAGGCCTCGTCATCATGGTGGTCATGGTCCTCGGCGTCGGAGCAGCCACGATCCCCGTGACGGGTGACCTCCCCCTGCAGACCAACACCAGCTTCACGGTGACGCTCGATCAGCCGGGCACGTTCGTCGGCCTCTCCGCATTCACCGGGCAGGACACCATCACGATCAGCAGCGGGACGGTGACCGCAGCTGGCGCTGGGCAGCTCGAGATCACCGACTCCGATCTCTCCGGCGATACGCGGCTGGTCAACATGGACGTGACCAACACGACGGCGCTGGTCGATCCGTCCGACAAGCCGCAGTTCGACGTGACGGGCGACGTGAACTTCCTCGAGGTGCGCAGCGGTCTCTCGACCGGTGATACCACCGTGGACTTCCAGTACTCCGCGACGGGCAACTTCGATCTGACGCTGCGGAACCTCGGCGCATCGCAGGACTTCGCAGTCGTCGATTCCGGCGGCACCCCACTCGGTGGCGGCACCTCCGATGCCAACGGAACCGCCACCTTCACGATCACGGAGACGGGCACGAACTCCGCGATCATCATCACCAACGAGGCCCCGACACTCTCCGGCTTCGACCCATCCGGCGAGACGATCACCACCCCTACCCCGACCCTCTCGGTGGATGTTGATGATACCAGCTTCCCGAAGCTGGGCGGTGACGAGATCACCGTCGAGTTCTTCAACGCCTCGGATAACTCGAGCATCGGCACCGACACGCTGACGTCTGCAGGGAGCGCGACAACGACGTTCACGCTCACCTCGAACGGGCAGAAGTCCTACTTCGTGACCGCGACGGACCAGTACGGCGCGAGTACGACGAGCAACACGCAGACCTTCACGCTGCAGGAGCCCGCGCCGGTGATCGAGAACATCACCCCTGCCGATGGCGAGCTGCTCACCAGCGGGCCGGTGACGATCACCGCCAACATCAGCGACCCCTCGCTCCCAGGTGGCGATACGGTCACCGTCGAGTTCGAGAATGACACCAGTACCTTCTCGACGCAGACGCTGTCGTCGAACGGCACTGTCAGCGCTGCGTATCCCGGCATCGTCGGCGGCACCAACATCTACACGGTCAACGTCTCCGACACCTTCGGGAACGAGATTAGCTCGGGCACCCGCCTGCATCCTCTTCGTCGTCCTCGGCCACGAGCTGACGCATTACCTCGCGTGGCTACCCGTCGCAACTTCGATCGAGTACGACTTCCGAAACGCGTATATCGTCGCGGAGTACCCCGACACGGCCTTCGCGCGTCGGTGGGCGGCCGTGGCAGGGTGATGAAATCCGGCACGGGGTCGGTCATCCCCACCGCCAGGAGGTGC
>JAVLBV010000119.1:0-1577 GCA_031580685.1 Haloquadratum sp.
AACTCCACGTCCTTCCGCCTGCATGCACCGGCGGCTGATCGTGGGATGCGCTCGGTCGTCGCTCGATGCCGTCGCGCGGATCGCCCAGCTGCCCGGGGAGACGACGATCATCAGTCGCCGACGGGAGGTGATCGGTAACCAACTCAGCTTCGAGACCGAGCTCCAACAGGACGTCAGGTACAGGGTGTCGATCGCCAACGACGTCGGTGAGGTCCGTCAGCTGGGTCGCTTCACCGCCCGCGTCGACCAGATCGTGCCGCTGGTCATCTCCGGCCTGGATGTCGGCTTCGACGACTCCGATGACGGTGTGCAGATACAGACCAGCGGCACCGAGGACGAAGATGCAGGCACCAAAGAGTTCCAGTTCGCCCTCGTGGACCTGTCCGTCGAGACCACGGACATCCAGGTCGAGCTGCATGAACGTGGCAACCCAGACAACGTCTACGACAGCGCCACGACTGCTGGGCCTGTGGGGACCTATCAGTTCACGACCACCGTCAGCGGCGCCGATGCTGACAAGGAATGGGTCTTCGCGTATTCCTACGATCGGGATGGCGAGACCGTCAGCGGTGACCTCATCCCCGGGCAAGAGTCCTTCCCCGTCCTGCCCAACCTGGATGACGGATACAAGACCATCTTCGGGGTGGGGTTCATCATTGTGCTCACCGGCATCTTCAGCGTCGCCAACGCAAAGATCGGCGCCATCATCGTGCCTGCGGTCGCCGGCCTGTTATTTATCACTGGCATCCTTAGTTCTGCCATGACCGGGCTCAGTATCGCCGTGGCGTTCACGATCGGCATCGCCTACAACATCATCGTCAGCTCCAGAGGGCTGTTGCGATGAGGTCACCCAACATCGTCATCGCGCTGGTCATCTTGAACGCGGTGGCGATGATATCCGGTGTCATCTTCCCGGCTGATATCATCATGGCCACCGGCGCCGAGGGGCAGATCGACAGCACCATCAGCGAGCTGCGGTCATGCGCCAACGAGACCGACCAGAACTGCGCCACCGTCAACCAGCCGTCGAGCGATGAGATCACCGGCGGGTTCATCCGCAACATCGGGGTGATCCAGGCGATCGACGACATCGTGTTCATGGGGCCGAATATGCTCGCCAATCTGGGCATGCCAACCATCTTCGTCACCGGATTCAAGAGTGTCTTGGCGCTGGTCGTCGCCTTCGACATCGTCGAGTTCTTCACGGGGCGGGAGTCGTCATGATACTCCAGACGGACAAGTTGCTTGAGGGCGACGTCTTTGGCTATTTGTTAGATGTCTTCACCGCGACCATCCCGGTCGAAATCTTGGCACTCGTGCTGTTCGGGTCGATCGGTGTGGGCTACTACATGGTCCAGCGGACCGTCATCCTGCCCTTGCTGGCGTTCATACTCATCGGTGGTGTGACCATTCTGGAGGGCCCACTCAGCTTCGTCCAGGGGCTGGTGGCGGCGTTCATCATCGTGGTGACCGGGATCGCCTACCTGTTCATCAATCGGTTCAACACCCGCTAAGAATCGTTTTTCACACCTCCGCGGGTGCATAAGACATGGACCCCTGGCTGTCGTATCTCGCCA
>JAVLBV010000011.1:0-31234 GCA_031580685.1 Haloquadratum sp.
CGTCAACGCCGATAGCGGCAAGCCCGTCACCCGCTGGTAGGGCCGATACGGCTAGGGGGGAGGGGGCGCTGGCGTCCGCATGATCGAGCAGCTGGAGACGCCACACGATGATGTGTTCGCCTACGCGGTGACCGGTCGGATCACCGAGGATGACTTCACGGCGATCGCCGCGGAGCTCGAGACGGCACTCGAACAGACCGAGACGCTGCATCTGGTCGCACGGATGCCCGAGTGGCCGCGGTTCGACCTGGACGTGCTGGATGATGACATCGGCTTCTACCTGAAGCACCGCGGGCGCTTCGGTCGCGCGGCGGTGGTGACCGACTCGACGCCCATCCGGTGGGTCGCACAGATCGAGGATGCGCTCTTCGGCTTCGACATCCGGGTGTTCGACCGCGAGGAGGAGGCGGCCGCGGTCGCGTGGGCCGCCGGCGAGTCGGCGTAGCTCAGCCGGTGTGGGTCAGCCCGCCGTCGAGCACGAGCGACTCGCCGTTGACGTAGTCGCTCATGTCGCTTGCGAGGTAGACCGCCGCATCGGCGACGTCCTCCGGCTGGCCGGCCCGGCGTGAGGGGATCGACTCGAGGTACGCATCGCCCGCCTCGGTGCCCAGGATCGGCACGTCCTCCGTCGTCATGGAGGTCTCGATGAGCCCGGGGTGGATCGCGTTCACGCGCACCCCATCGGGGCCCAACGCGTCGGCGACCGCGTACGTCATCAGCCGCACCGCGCCCTTCGACCCACAGTAGGTCACGTAGGGGGCGGTCCCCTCCAACCCGGCGATCGAGGAGAGGTTGATGATCGACCCGCCGTCACCGGCGGTCATGCGCTCGCCCGCGACCTGCATCCCGTAGAAGACGCCCTTGACGTTGATGTCCATGAGCTGGTCGAACTCCGCCTCGGTCACCTCGAGGAACTCCTCGGCGCGGAAGATCCCCGCGTTGTTCACCATGATGTCGAGCCCACCGAGCTCCTCGGCGGCGTCGGCCGCGGCGATGAGGTCGGTCTTCTCCGTCACATCGCACTCGACGAACACCGCCGCCTGGTCGGTCTCCGCGGTGATCTGCTCGACCGTGGGGGTGCCACCCTCGCGTGGCTCCTCCTGGATGTCCGCAACGACGACCGATGCGCCCTCCTCGGCGAAGCGCTGGGCGATCGCCCGGCCGTTGCCACTCGCCGCGCCCGTCACCACTGCCGTCTTGTCAGTCAGGAGTGTCATGCCTCCGTAGGTAGGGTCGCCGTACATTTAACCGACACCCCCGCGGGGGCACACCGGACCCCACACGCGCCGCTCAGCCGGCGACGGTCACCGTCGAGTTCGCCGCCTCGACGATCCGCGCCTCCTGGCCGGGGGCGACGGGGATCCGCTCGATGACCTCACCGTCGGCATCGACGATCAGGATGTAGTAGGCGATGGCCGCATCGGGGCCGTCGTCGGGGACGGGTTCGAGCTCCTCGAGCTCGACCTCGCCGGCGATGAACTTGCGCACCTCGGTGTCGTCGCGGATCTCGACGGTCGCGGAGCTCTCCGCGTTGACGAACACGTTGCGCGTCACATCGGTGAAGTCCGTCGGCGAGACCTTCATGTGCCACCACAGCTGCCCGTCGACCGTCACGGGGATCGGCTCGGTCACCACGAAGTTCTCCCCCCAGTTCGTCCGCGAGTCCGACGACCGCGCGATGCCCATCGCCCGCTCGGGGCCGATGAACGTCTGGCGCTCGGAGCTGAAGTAGGTGTACGCGCCGGTGTCGGCGTCGGTGAACCACACCTCGTCGAGGCCACGGGTGTCCGCCCCGTACGGCTCATGGGCGGTCACATAGGACATCTGCTCGCCCTCGAGGTCGATCACGAACGGCTGGCGGTTGTCCGCACCCGGGGGCAGCCGGGCGACCTCGATCTCATCCTCGTGCGCACCCACGACCGGGAACTGGTTGATGATGCCGTTGCGGAAGCCCAGCGAGCGCATCTCCGCGACCGTCACCGACAGCGGGTACAGCCGCTGGCCCTCGAGGATGGGCTCGGCCTGTGCCTCCGCCGGCGTGAGGTGCTCGATCGTCCCATCGGGGTGCACCAGCGCGCCACCCACCCACGTCGGGGTGGTGTGGGGGAACGGGACGAGGTGCCAGATGTGCCCCGTCTTCGGGTAGTACATGTACGGCGTCCCCTCGTGGCTGAACTCCACCGCATCATCGTCGTACCGCGCGATGTAGTCGGTGAGCTTCAGGTGCCAGTCGGCCGAGCGGTACAGGAACATCCCCTCGCCGTGGGTGAAGTCCTCCTCGACGGCGATGATCTCACGATCATCCAGCCGCGTCATGTCGGTGATGACGATCCCCCGCTGGTCCTCGACGATGCGGTTGCGCAGCCCATCGGGCTCGATGGGATACGACCAGCCCAGCGCGCCCGACTCCATGCGGGCGATGTCGCTCGTCCCCAGGCGCCACTGCCGGTACGACACCGACCCCCGCGTGGTGATGTCCGCCACGTTGCGGGGGACCACCCGCGGGTTGTCGGGGTTCACCTGCGGGAAGGTGTCCACCTCGATCGCATCGGCCATCGTCCCCTCCGCGAGCGTGCGCTGCTCGAAGAGGTTCGCCGGCACCGAGACGACGATCGCCACGACGAACAGCGCGGGGAGGATCCGCGTGAGCATCTGCACCTTCCAGCGGGCGGAGCCCTCGAGGTCCATGATCAGCTCGGCGAACGAGCGGGACTCGCGGACGACCTGCCCCAGCGGCTTCGCCTCCCCGCCGTGGACGTACGACGGCGGCAGCAGGAACAGCCCCACCGCGATGAGGATGCCACCGCCGCCGAGGACGGCCATCGTCGGGCTGTAGAGGATGCTGTAGATGAGGCCGTGGAAGATGGGGCGGACGAGATAGACACCGGCGATGATGACCGCGAGGATCGCGAGTCTGACGGCGAGCTCGCGGGCGATCGAGCCGCCGCCACCGCCGGTGGACTCGACGATGGGTGGGTCGTCCCAGGATTCGCTCATGCCGGCCAGAGCCCTCCGGTGGGTAAAAGCAGCAGCACTTGACCCAACGATTATGCCGCCCCTCGCGATACCCGACTCATGGCCGTCAGACCCGCGATCGCCACGCTCGATGCCCGCCTGCTGGGCTTCGCCGAGCGGTGGTCGACGCGCAGCCTCCGCTACGGCATCGCCCTCGTGTTCATCTGGTTCGGCGCGCTGAAGCCGCTGGGTGTCTCCTCGGCGACCGAGCTCGTCGCCGCGACCGTCTACGTCGTCGACCCCGCGCTGTTCGTCCCGTTCCTCGGCGTCTGGGAGGTCGTCATCGGGCTGTGCTTCCTGTACCGCCCGGCGATCCGCATCGGCATCGCGCTTTTGGCGGTGCAGATGGTGGGCACGTTCCTCCCGCTCGTGCTGCTGCCGGAGGTGACGTTCACCGTCTACCCGACGGTGCCCACGCTCGAGGGGCAGTACATCATCAAGAACATCGTCGTCATCGGCGCGGCCATCACCGTCGGCTCGACGCTGCCGCCCGTCGACCGTCAGTAGCCGCTGTCGCCGTCAGGCGTCGGCTCCGGGGTCGGCTCAGGCGTTGGGGTCGGTGTCGGGGTGGGCTCTGGTGTCGGCGTCGGGGTGGGCTCCGGTGTCGGCGTCGGTGTCTCCGTCGGCGTCGGCTCTGGTGTTGCCTCGGCCGCCGGCTCCGGGCTGGCACACCCGGCGAGCCCCACGAGGCCCACAGCCGCCATCCCCCCGAGCAGACGCCGCCGGTTCACAGGTCGAGCACGGGGGTGTCATCGGAGGGGCGCACCGACTCCACCTGCATGCGCGCGGCCACCGACGGGACGTACACCTGCGTGTCGAGCTGCTTCGTCGCATCCGCGGCGATCTCGCCCATCGGGAGGAACTCCCGTCGGACGACGACCCCCTCGGTCGAGCGGAACCGCAGCCGCACCTCCGCCTTGGCGGTGTCACCCGCGTTGTGCACCTCCAGCTTGATGCGCGCCTGCTGGCCCGCGACATCCTGGACCGCCGTGCGGCTGCCGTCGACGTACAGCCCCACCTCCTCGATCTCGAACAGCTCATACGGTGCACTGGAGACGTACAGCTGCAGCTTCTGCTCGATCTGTCCGACCGCATCCTCCAGCACCTCCTCACCCTCGGCGATGACGCTCAGTGGGTTCAGCGACGCGCGCAGGTCACCCGCCGCATCCGCCCGCGAGCTCACGCCCTTGTCGCGGATCCGGCGGTACTCCTCGACGAAGGTCGTGAGCTGCGACGGCGGCGACTCGCCGTACGCATCGGCGATCGTCTGCAGCTCCGTCTCGAAGTCCAACAGCGGCGAGACCGTCGGGTCGGCGGCGAACTCGATCGCATCCACGGGCCCGCTCGACTCGGTGCGGTCGCGCAGCACCGCCCGCTCGCTGTCGAAGAAGCCCAGCAGGTCCAGCGTCATCCCCACGAACACGGTGATCAGGCCGACCCCGATCGCCGTCCAGATGAAGATGTTCCCCACCGCATCGCCGATGGTGAAGACGAACACCGCGATGAACGCGACGGTGACCCCACCGACGGTCAGCAGGAACGCCGCGAGGTTCTGCTCGGGGAACGGACCCGCGCTGGTGTCGGTCCCGCTCATGCGGCGGCCTGATCGCCGACGGCGCGGTCGAGCATCGACAGCAGATGCCCCAACCACAGCCCCACCGTGATGCCGAACGCCAGCCCGACGAGCGCCGTCTGCGTGTCGCCGCTCTCCAGCAGCAGCGCCGCCGCGATCGCCCCCGCACCGAACAGCAGCATCAGTCCGTACTCCACCTTCGTGACCGTGTCAGCCGACCCGATGATTGCACTCACATCTGCATCAGAGGAGGCCAGACGGTTAGCTGTTCGTGCATCCCGCCGGCGGTCCGAAGCTTGATACCCGCCCCGGGCCGAGCGGCGAGCCGATGGGCACACGCACACCGGATGGGGGGTGCAGATGACGATCATCCACTGGCGGCACCTGCCGTTCAGCCGCCCGAAGACGGCGCTCGTGCTCGCGGTGCTCACCGTCGAGGCGGTCGGTGCCCTCGGCGGCATCTTCACCGTCCAGAGCGTGGACACGTGGTACCAGACGCTCACCCGGCCCGCGCTCGCCCCGCCGGGGTGGGTGTTCGCGCCGGTGTGGACCACGCTGTTCGCGCTGATGGGCGTGGCGCTGTACCGCATCTGGGCGCTCGCGCGCGAGCAGTACGCCGCGGGGCAGGCGGTCCGGTGGTTCCTCGCGCACCTGGTGCTCAACGTGGGGTGGTCCGCGGCGTTCTTCGGCCTCGAGTCGACCGCGGCGGGGCTCGTCGTCATCACACTGCTGTGGGTGGCGATCGGGCTGCTCATCCGCCGCTTCCTCCGGCTCGATCGGCTCGCCGGGGTGTTGCTGGTGCCGTACTGGCTGTGGGTGACGTTCGCCGCGCTGTTGAACTACCAGCTGTGGCTGCTCAACTGAGCGGGCATCGGCGACGGACGCAACCCTCAAACAGCCCGCAGTGCTACCTTCGGTATGATTCTGACCGGTGGCGCCAGCCACCGACCGCTGCGGACGGTGCTCGTCGTGCTCCTGCTGCTCATCGGCGGCGGCATCGTCGCGGTGGGCCCCGTCGCGGCGGCCCAGCAGGCGCAGGTCTCCGAGGTCACCGTCGCGCCCACCGAGCCCGCCGTGGGCGAGCCGGTCACCGTCACCGTCACCGTGAGCAACCTCGCCTCCAGCGACGGGGCGATCACCGTCGAGTCGGTGCGGCTGCGCGATGCGGCGACCGGGGACCTGCTGACGCAGACCGCGGAGATCGGCCAGATCGACCCCGGTGGCAGCCTCGACATCCCCGTGGTGGTCACGCTGGCGGAGGCGGGGCTCACGCGCATCCAGGCGGAGGCGTACGTCGAGAACGTCGACCGCCCCCTGGGACGCGACCGCTACATCCAGCCCGTGGTGATCGACGTGGTCGAGCCGCTCGTGCGCCCCGACCTCACCGTCGGTCCGGGCAGCGCGTACGGCACGACCGACCTCACCCTGGCGAACTACGGCACACTGTCGCTGGAGGCGCCACAGCTCACCGTGTCCGGGCCCGACGGCACCCCACAGACGTACTACCTCCAGGACGTCGCCCCGGGGACGAACCGCACGCGCACGATCGACACCCGCGGGTGGGAGATGGGGACGCTGACGGTCACCGCTGCGTACACCGCCAACGAGACCACCCAGCGGCTCACCGTCGACCATGCGCTCGCCGAGCGCGCCACCGAGCCCGGGCAGGTGCGGCTCACCTCCGTCGATGCGGTCCGCACCGCCGGCGGCATCGAGCTCACCGGTGACGCCGCCAACCTCGGGGAGCTGCCCGTCGAGGCGGTGTACCTCCGCGTCGGTGAGACCGCCGAGGTGACCCCCATCCCCCCACGGGCGGACTTCTTCGTCGGCGAGGTCGCCGCCAGTGAGTTCGCCACCTTCCGCCTGACCGCCGCCGTGGATGCGAACACCACGGCGGTGCCCGTCGAGATCCGCTACATCATGGCCAACGCCGAGACGGTCACCACCCAGACCGTCCCCGTCGACCCCGCGGTGACCGCCCCCACCGAGGACGACGGCGGTGGCGGGGTGCCGTGGCTCGCCGTGCTGATCGCCCTCGTCGTCGCCGCGGCCGCGGCGGTCGTCTACCGCAGCCGGTCGTGAGCGTCATCGACCTCGCGGCGGTGACGAAGCGCTACACCCTCGGCGGTGAGACGATCGTCGCGCTCGATGCGGTGGACTTCCACGCCGACCGCGGCGAGTTCGTCACCGTGATCGGCCCCTCCGGGTCGGGCAAGTCCACGCTGCTCAACATGATCGGCCTGCTCGACACCCCCGACGAGGGGCACGTCACGCTCGCGGGCACGGATGTGACCCATCTCGACGCCGATGGGCTCACCGAGGCGCGCCGTTCGACGATCGGCTTCGTCTTCCAGCAGTTCCACCTGCTGCCGATGCTGACGGCGACCGAGAACGTCGAGCTGCCGTCGATGTGGGACACACGCGTCGACCGCCGTGACCGCGCGATCGACCTGCTCGGGCGCATGGGGCTCGGGGACCGCCTCGACCACACCCCCGGACAGCTCTCCGGCGGCCAGCAGCAGCGCGTCGCGATCGCCCGCGCGCTCATCAACGCCCCCGAGGTGCTTTTGGCCGATGAGCCGACGGGCAACCTCGACCAGGACACCGGCGCGACGATCCTCGCCGAGCTGCAGCGGCTGACCGAGGCAGAGGACATCGCCATCATCGCCGTCACGCACGACGAGCAGCTCGAGGCGTACGCCGACCGCACCGTCGAGCTCGTCGACGGGGTGGTGCGCACATGAGCCGGCTGCGGCGGTACCCCAGCCTGCTCATGGCCTGGCGCAACCTCGGGCGCAACCGCACCCGCACCGCACTCGCCACGCTCGGGATCGTCATCGGCGTCATCGCGATCGCATCGCTCGGCATGGCGGGGGCGGCGCTGCAGGAGCAGGCCAACGTCAACCTCGGCGACCTCACCGCCGAGGTGCAGATCTCCGCGGGTGCGGATGCCGACGATGACCGCATCAGCGACGCGGAGGTGACGACGATCACCCAGCTGGTGCCGGCGGCGACGGTCGTCCCACAGCGCACGGATGTGACGACGATCACCACCAGACAGGGTGATGCACGCATCGTCTCCGTCACGGCGGTGAGCAATGCGGCCGCACTGTATGAGACGACCACCGGCCCGGCGCCCGAGCGGCTGCGCTCGGGCGCGCTGCTCACCGCAGGCACCGCCGCCGACCTCGGCCTCGGCGTGGGCGACCCCGTCCGCTACGACGGGCAGCTGTACCGCATCATCGGGCTGATCGGCGACACCGGCGGCTTCGGCCCCGGCGGCGACGAGCTGGTCGTCCCCCTGCGGGCGATCGATGCGACGGGGTACGACACCGTCACCGTCGCGACCACCTCGGGCACCGCGGCGGTCGCCGCCGCCGACCGCATCGACGCGGAGGTCAACACCGACGACACCGAGACGCTGTCGGTGACGAGCTTCGCGTCCGTCCAGGAGGACATCAACAGCTTCCTCGACACCCTCAACCTCGCGCTCGTGGGCATCGGCGCCATCTCGCTCGTCGTCGCCGCGGTGGCGATCCTGAACGTGATGCTCATGTCGACGATCGAGCGGCGCGGGGAGATCGGCGTGCTGCGGGCGGTGGGGATCCGCCGCATGGAGGTGCTGCGCATGATCCTCGCGGAGGCGGCGTTCCTCGGCATCGTCGGCGGCGTCGTCGGCGTCGTCCTCTCGACGGGGGTGGGCCTCGTGCTGTTCGACATCCTCGGCGATGACCCGACGGGGCTGTTCCAGTGGGCGGCGCTGCGGTACCTCGTCATCGGCTTCGGCTTCGCGATCCTCGCCGCGCTGCTCAGCGGCGTCTACCCCGCCTGGCGCGCGGCGAACGACCGCCCCGTCGACGCCCTACGCGCGTAGGTCGACGCGCAGCTCATCCAGCAGTGCGGCCACCCGCTCGCGGATCTCATCGCGGATCGCCCGCACCGTCTGCAGGTCCTGGCCGTGGGGGTCATCCAGCGCCCAGTCGCGCACCTCGACGTCCGCATCGAGCTCCAGCGTCGAGCAGCCCATCGTCACCACCACCGTACAGGCGTTGAGCTCCGCATCGTCGATCCGGCGGGGGACGCGGTCGCCGAGGTCGATGCCCACCTCGGCCATCACCGTCGCCACCTCCGGGTGGACCGCATCGGCAGGGTGGGTCCCCCCGGTGACGACCTCGAGCGCGTCGGTCGCATCCGCCGCGGCGAGCTGTGCGGTCGCGAACGCCGCGGACATCTGTGAGCGCCCCGCGTTCTGCACGCACACGAAGCCGACCTGTGGTGTCTCTGGCATGGTACAGAGTGACCCCAGGGGGGTGTAGCTCCTCCTATGAGGGGTACGGAGACCTATGGAGATGCGGCCGGTGTGGGTCGCACGGCGCAGGGGCATCGCACAGACCGGGCGACCGTCTCCGGTGCCGCCGGATCGCGCTGCTCAGGCCTCGCAGGCCCGGCACTCGAGGATGTCGCGGCTGAACTTCTGCGCGGCGTTCACGCTGTGCTGGTAGTACAGGCTCTTGATGCCCTTGCGCCATGCGGCGATGTACAGCTGGTTGATCTGCTTGGGGGTCACCTCGTCGGGGTCGATCGAGATGTTCAGGCTCTGCGCCTGGTCGATGTACCGCTGCCGCTGGGCCGCCTGGTTGATGATCGCCATCTGCGGGATCTCCGCGAAGGTGCGGAAGACGTCCTTCTCCGCCTCGCTGAGGACCTCCAGATGCTGGACGCTGCCGTCTCTGGCGGCGATGCTGTCCCACACCGCGCGGTCGTCGTGCCCGCGCTCGCGGAGGATGGCCTCGAGGAAGCGGTTCTTCTGCGTCGACTTGCGCTTCGCCCCATCGCGCACGAAGTAGTTGGACTTCAGCGGCTCGACGCTGGGGCTGACCTGCCCGAGGATGTAGCTGCTCGACTTCGTCGGCGCGACCGCCATCGTCGTCGCATGGCGGCGGCCGTAGCCCTCGAGCACCGGCGGCTCGCCGAACCGCTCTGCGAGCGCCGCACTCGCGGCGTAGCTGCGCTCGTGGATGGTGCGGAACAGCGCATCGTTCGCCCGCATCGCGTCCATGCTGTCGAAGGGGACCATCCGGCTCTGCAGGTAGCTGTGCCAGCCGAGGACCCCGATGCCGATCGCACGGTGCCGGCGTGCGAACCGCACCGCGCGGTCCATGAACGGGACGCCATCGGCCTTCTCGATGAACTCCGCGAGCACGGCGTCGAGGAACTGCGTCAGCGTCTCGACCGCATCGGTCTCCCGCCAGCTGTCGAAGTGCAGCGCGTTCATGCTCGACAGACAGCAGACGAAGCTCTCGTCTGCGGAGGCGGGCAGGGCGATCTCCGTGCAGAGGTTCGAGGCGTTGATCGCGTACCCCTTGTCCTTGTACACCTGCGGGCGGCCCTCGTTCATGTTGCCGCGGAAGATGAGGTAGGGCACGCCGAGGTTGATGCGCGTCTCGATGAGCCGCGCCCACGTCTCGCGCTTGTCGGCATCCCCGTCGAGCATCGCCTCGAACCACGCATCGCCGATGATGACGCCGTAGAAGATGTCCTGGACGGGGTCGCCCTCGGTCTTGATGTTGAGCCACTCGTCGAGGTCGGGGTGCTCGACGTCGATGTAGCCCGCGAACTGCCCACGGCGGGTCTCCCCCTGGCTGACGACGTTGATCGCGGTGTCGAACAGCTGGGTGAACGAGTAGCTCCCGTTGCTCTTGCCGTTGTCCGTGATGGGGCTGCCCCGCGGGCGGATCTCCCCGAAGTAGCCGCTGGTGCCGCCGCCCAGCTTGGTCATCTCGCCCACCTCCGCGTGTGTCGCGAGGATGCTCTCCATGTTGTCCTCCATGTGGCTGCCGAAGCAGCTGATCGGCAGCCCGCGCTCGAGGCCGAAGTTCGCCCACACCGGGCTCGCGAGGCTGTAGTACCCCCGCCGCATGTAGGTGGTGAACCGCCCGGCGAAGTCGGGGTCCTCCAGGATCTCGGCGGCGTGTGCGGCGATCTGCGCGATGCGCTCCTCGGGGCTCACCCCCTCCAGCAGGTAGCCCTCCTGCAGGAAGGCACGGGCGTCGTCGTTGAGCCAGTAGTAGTCGGCCGTCGGCGGGTCGATGCCCGGCGTGGATGCAGCAGAGCCCATCTCAGAACATCTCCTCGGCGGTCACGCTCTGGGTGTGCTTGTTGTACGTCGTCGAGCGCTTGCTGAAGAAGTCGTTGTCCTTCGTCATCATGATGTCCTCGTCGAACCACCGCACCTGCTCGAGCAGCGCCTCGTCGACCGCGAACAGCGGGTCGATGTCGACGTGTGCGAGCGACCGGTTGATGCGGTCGCGCACGAACGCGTCGATCTGTGCACGCGGCAGGAAGGCCAGCTCCCCGTCGGCGAAGATCCAATCGAGGATCGCCATCTCCGCATCGTGCGCCTGCTCGCACAGGGCCCGCACCTCCGCGTCGAAGGCATCATCGAACAGCTCGGGTCGCTCGGCGCGGATCGTCTCGACCAGCTCGACGCCGAAGAGCCCGTGGATCTGCTCCTCCTTGCTGGTCGCCTCGACGGCGTTGGCGATCCCCTTGAACTTCTTCTCGTGCTTGTCGAAGCTCGTCATGATGAGGAACTGGCTGAACAGCGAGACGTGCTCGACGAACGTGCTGAACAGGAGGATGCTCTTGACGTACTCACGGACGTCATCGGCCTGCGCACGCTCGAGGTAGTCGTCGAGGTAGGCCATCCTCCGGCGGATCGCCGGCACCGCGGTCACCGTCTCGAAGTCGTCTGCGATCCCCAGGAGGTCGAGCAGGTGGCTGTACGCGTCCATGTGCCGCACCTCGCTCTCGGCGAACGTCATGCCCACACTGCCGACCTCGGCCTTCGGCATCACCGCGTAGATGTCCGACCAGAACGTCTTCACCTGCACCTCGATCTGCGCGATCGCCAGCATCGTCCGGGTGATCACCGTCTGCTCGGTGGGGCTGCAGTCGGCACGGAAGTCCTGGACGTCGCCGGCGAAGTTGAACTCCGTGTGCACCCAGTAGCTGTTGCGGATCGCGTCGGTGTACGCGAGGAAGCCGCTGTACTCGTACGGCTTCAGCTGCCGGCGTGGTGCGAAGATGTCGGACGCGGTGCGCCCGGGGTCACTGCTGCTCATCGCCTGTGGCCCCCGGCGGGTCCCGCGGTGTGGTCTGCGGAGCGGTGCGTCGATGCGTCGGTGTGTGGTCGTGGCATGTGCATGGTGGTTCAGCTCGTATCCGCCTGCTCGCCTGCGGTCGTCGCCGATGTCGCCGCATCCAACACGGTGTCCAGCTCCGCGAGGAACTCCTCGGGGTCGCTGAAGGCCCGGAAGACCGACACGAAGCGGATGTACGCGATCGCATCGAGCGCACGCAGGCGCTCGGCGACCGCCGTCCCCAGGTCGGCGGCGCTGACGAGGGTGGTCCCCTCGCCGATCACCGCCGCCTCCACGTCATCGAGCAGCGCCGCGATGGCGTCCGCGTCGACGGGGCGCTTGCGGGTGGCGAGGGTGACGCCCGCCCGCAGCTTCTGTCGGTCGTACGGCTCGAGACTGCCGTCGCGCTTGCGCACCTGTGGGCGGTCCCACGCGGGGCGCTCGTAGGTCGTAAAGCGGAAGCCGCAGTCGCGGCACTCTCGCCGGCGGCGCACGGTCTGTGCGTCCGTCGATCCGCTCGTGTCGATGACCGCGGTCCGGTCGTGGCCGCAGTCGGGGCAGTCCATCGTTGTCACTGGTTGGTCCTCGGCGTACTTAACCCCCTACATGTGGGGGACCGGCGAACGATATCGCCATATCTGGGGTGTCACGGGTGGTACATAAATCTATCCACCACAGTTGGACTTGTGCAAGTGCAGTTGTACTTCTGGGCGCCGGCAGCTCCACCGCTAGCGGCCTGGCGGGGCGTCCCCGACCGGTGTCTGCACGGCCACCCAGTGGGCGATCTCCCCCGTGCGGTCCGCCAGCGGCTGCAGGGCGAGGCGGCTGCGGTAGGGGGTGCCGTCGGCGCGGTGGTTCGTGAGCGTCACCGTCACCGGCGACCAGATCGCGATCGCCTCGCGCAGCCGTGCGACGGCGGCCGCATCGGTGTCGGGCCCCTGCAGCAGCCGGGGGTTGCGCCCGTGCAGCTCCGCGGCGGCATAGCCGGTCAGCCGCCGCAGCGTGCGGTTGGTCGCGAGGATGGGCGTGTCCTGGTACGCGGGACCACAGAGGGTGATACCGGCGGGCGCTGCATCCAGCAGCCACGTGCGCCAGCAGAGCTCGTGGGTGCGGGCGGCCGCCTGCGCCCCACCGGTGGGGTCGAACGCCGCCGGGCCCGCCGCGATCGCCCGGCGCCGCCGCGGGGTCGCGAGGCCCCAGCGCGCGAGCAGGGGGCCGACGGTCTCCCGGAAGCCCCGCAGCTCCGCGGTGTACAGGCCGATGAGCGCGGACTGCGGGGACACATCCCAGGGGAGACCACACCCGGGCAAACGTCTGTCCCTCCACGACGCCGAGCCCGCAGGTTATGTGCTCGCGGTCATACGGACGAACATGAACGAGCTGATCGGGACCATCGGGCTGATCGTCGCGGTGGTGTCGATCCTGCTCAGCACCGCGGTGAGCATCATCGTGACCGACGCGCCGAGCGCGACGGACCGACCACCCCAGGGTCGGGCGCCGATCAGCGTGCCGACCGCGGTGGTCGTCCAGGACGGTGAGGAGACCTCGCAGGTCATCGTGAGCGACCGCGTGCACACCGAGTTCGCCACCGGCGAGTTCGGCCACGGGGGGTGGGGGTACGACACCACCGTCATGTTCGCTGATGAGGCCGACGACGCGCCCGCGGAACACCGCACGTGACCACCGCACTGCGGGACGTTCCCATCCGCTGAGAACCGCCGCTGCGTTTTGTACACCCGACCCGCCTATCTCCATCTGGTGAGACCCAATGTCAACACAGCCATCTGAACGGACGCTGCAGGCAGAGCTGCTCGGCACCCCCGTCGAGTTCAACTACTCCGAGACGTGGCTCGCGTACTCGATGCTCGGGCTGCGGGTGGTGATGGCGTGGGTCTTCCTGCAGGCGGGCCTCGAGAAGCTGCTGGAGGGCGGCATCGGCCAGCCGCTGGCGTGGACGTCCGTGGGCTTCCTGCAGAACGCGATCGCCCCGGCGAACCCGCTCGTGGGGCTGTTCGCATGGTTCGCCCAGTACGCCGCGGTCGTCGACCCGCTCGTGATCTTCGGGCAGCTCCTCATCGGCCTCGCGCTGCTGCTCGGCGTGGTGGTGCGCTTCGCCGCCGCGATGGGTGCGCTCATGATGGCGATGTTCTGGACGGCGGCGTGGCAGGGCGGGCTCATGGCGGGCTTCCCGGTCGCCCACGGCTACTTCGTCGACAGCTCGTTCGTCTACATGCTGCTGCTGTTCGGCCTCGGCACGTGGGGTGCGGGGCGGATCGCCGGCATCGACCGCCGCCTGGAGCAGACGCGGCTGGTGCGGCAGACCCCCTGGCTGCGCTACCTGCTGGGCTGAGCAGCAGGCCGTTTCAGCGGTCCCCTTCTTGGGCACCGACGCCCACACAGGTGAGCAGAAGCTCACCGGGGCAAGCTCCAGCCGTACGGGTGGGCAGGACCGACCATACGGCTTGATGCTGGCTGCGGTCATTGAAACACATATGTACAGGATCCTCCTCGCCACGATGCTCATCCTCGCCGCGGTGGTCGGGCCCGTCGGTGCGCAGGCTGACTACGAGTACACCCCACCGGAGGAGGCCTCGATCGAGGAGCTCGCGGCGGTGTACAATGCGAACCTCGAGGCGGTCCCCTGGTGGCTCCGCAGCGTGCTGCCGCGTGGCGACGGTGGGGCCGTCATCGTCAGTGTCTTCGAAGACCCCGACATGGGCATCGAGTACACCGGGCGCAGCGGCCAGGACATCGACCGGGGCAGCGACTCGTTCATCCTGTACCTCGATGGGGACGGGCGCGTGCGCGGGGTGACCGATGTCGATGAGTTCCCGCTGTGGCAGGGAGGTGGCGAGCGGGTCGTCATCCTCACCTCCGCCGCGACGATGGATGCGATCCTGACCGCGGAGGACCCCGCCGCGGTCGCACAGGCGGCGTACCGTGATGGGTCGCTGTCGATCGAGTCGGAGGGGAACCTCATCCGTATGGTGATCTTCTGGATTGCCGGTGTGTGGGAAGGCCGCTTCTGGTGAGCACCACGCCCGCGGGGGGCGGGAGACCGCACCCACCCGAGGGCCGACCTCAGCCGCCGAGGTACAGCTCGCGGACCGCCGGGGCATCGCGCAGGGCCGCCGCGGGCCCCTCGTACCGCGTCTCGCCCATATCCAGCGCGTAGCCGCGGTCGGCCACCGCGAGCGCGGCCGCCACGTTCTGCTCGACCATGAGCACGGCCGTGCCCGCCGCGCGGATCTGGGTGATGTGCTCGAACGTCCGGTCGATCAGCTGGGGCGCCAGCCCGGCCGAGGGCTCATCCACCAGCAGCAGGCGTGGTTCGGCCATCAGCGCCCGGGCCATCGCGAGCATCTGTCGCTCCCCGCCGGAGAGCGTCCCCGCCTGCTGCTGGGTCCGCTCACGCAGCCGGGGGAACAGCTCGTACACCGTCTCGCGGCGGTCCGCCCCGGCGGGGTGCTGCAGCCCCCCGACGGTGAGGTTCTCATCCACGCTGAGGTTGGGGAAGACGTTGCGCTCCTGTGGGACGTACGCCACACCCGCCGCGGCGAGGTCGGCGGTCCCCAGCGCGTCCAGCCGTTGCCCGTCGAAGCGGACCTCCCCGGCCCACACCGACAGCAGCTGGTAGATCGTGCGCAGGAGGGTGGACTTGCCCGCCCCGTTGGGGCCGAAGACCACCACGATCTCCCCGGTGCGGACGTCCAGGTCCACCCCATCGAGGATCTGCAGTGCGCCGTAGCCGCTTTCGACCCCCCGGACCTGGAGCAGGGCCTCCTCGTACGTCGTGATCGTGTCGATCGCGCTCATGTCTCCATCCGCCCCAGGTACGCGTCGATCACCTGTGCGTCCTCGCGGATCACCGATGGCGGCCCCACCGCGAGGGTGGCGCCGTGGTGCAGCACCACCACCGTGTCGCACAGGCGCATCACGAGCTCGAGGTCGTGCTCGATCAGCACGATGGTGCGCCCATCCGCCCGCAGCGCCTCCAGGCGGTCGACGATCGTCGCCCCCAGGCTGGGGTTCACCCCCGCCAGCGGCTCATCCAGCAGCAGCACCGTCGGATCGAGCATCAGCACGCGCCCCAGCTCCAGCAGCTTGCGCTGGCCACCCGAGAGCTCTCCCGCGTACGCCGTCGCCAGCGGGTCGAGCGTGAGGAACGCCAGCAGCTCGTCGACGCGGGCGTCGATCTCGGCCTCCTCGCTGGCGACCGCACCGGGTCGGCCCAGCGCCCCGACCACCGACTCACCGGTCTGTGCGACCGCGGCGAAGGCCATGTTCTCGCGGACGGTCATCCCCTCGAAGATGCGGGGTGTCTGGAAGGTCCGCCCCACCCCCGCATGGGCGATCGCATGGGGCGCGCGCCCCACGAGCTCGGTCTCGCCCAATCGGACCGACCCCGCATCCGGGGCGGTGATCCCCGTGATGCAGTCGAACAGGGTGGACTTGCCCGCCCCGTTGGGACCGATCACCCCGGTGATCTGGCCCTCGGGCACCGCCAGGTGCGCCGCATCCACCGCGGTGAGCCCCCCGAAGCGCTTCGTGAGCCCGTCGACGGTGAGGAGGGTCCGGGGCATCTACTCCTCCGACCCCATCACCGTCACCTCCTGTGGGTCCCCCAGCACCCCCGCCGGACGGAAGCGGATCACGAGGATGAACAGCAGCCCGATGATGATGAAGCGCACACTCGGCAGGAAGGCGGGGTGCCCCGGCAGCGGCGCCGCCAGTGCGGTCAGCACCACCCCCAGCGTGTCGGGGAACGCGGCGACGATGGCGTCGTATGCGCTGGTGATGAACCGGGTCGACTGCTGGAACGCCACCAGGATGAACGCCCCGACGACCGCCCCCCGGTGCGAGGCGACCCCACCCAGCAGCAGCGCCGCCCACACGGTGAACGTCACGCCGGCGACGAACTGCCCGGTCACCACGCTCCCGATGTAGTGGGCGTACACCCCACCGGCGAGCCCCGCGATCGCCCCACCGAGGCTGAAGGCGACCAGCTTGATGCGGTCGGTGTCCTTACCGAGCATCTCCGCGGCCGTCGTCGACTCACGCACCCCCCGCAGCACCCGGCCGAAGGGGGCCTCCAGCAGCCGGCCGACGAGCAGGTACACCACCGCCAGCATCGCCGCTGCGAACAGCAGGTACGCCAGCGCCCACGCGTCCGCCCCCAGTGTGGCCCGCAGCGGCTTGGGCACCTGCGTCATCCCGAACGTCCCGTTCGTGAGCCACCGCTCGTTGACGAGCACGTCGTAGAAGATCCCCGCGAGGGCGAAGGTGGCGATCGCCAGGTAGTGGCTCTCGAGGCGGATCGCGGAGACGCCGATCAGCGCCGCCAGCACCCCACCCATGAGCGTCGCCGCCGCCAGCGTGATCAGCAGCCCCGCGGGCATCGGCACGGCGAGACCGATCATGTAGCGGGCGCCCGGCACCGTCCCGGGTGGGGGCATCGAGACGATCGCCGCCGTGTATGCGCCTGCGGCGAAGAACGCCACATGTCCGAAGTTCAGCAGCCCGGTGAAGCCGAACTGCAGGTTGAGCCCGATCGTCAACAGGCCGTAGATGCACGCGATCGTCGCGACCGTCACCACGAACGCCACCCACCCCGTGACGATCGCCATCAGAACGTCCCCCGGCGGATCCCCTCAGGGCGCACCAGCAGCACCAGCACGAGCACGATGAACGCGTACGCCTGGTCGTACGCCGGCGAGAGGTACGCCGACCCCAGGGAGATGGTCACCCCGATCAGCACCGCCCCCAGCATCGCCCCGTAGGGGCGACCGATGCCGCCGAGCAGCGTCGCCGCGAAGATGATGATGAGGTAGCCGAAGCCGAAGGTGGGTCGCACCGGGGCGTACAGCACCGTGTAGAGCACCCCCGCCAGCGCCGCAGCGCCCGCGGAGATCACCCAGGTGCGCCGGATCACCGCCTCGGTGTCGATGCCCGCGACCGTCGCGAGCTCGCGGTTGCCGCTGGTCGCCCGCATCACCGTCCCCAGCGTCGTGTACTGCAGCACACCGTGGATTCCGAGCATCGCGAGCGCCGCCACCCCGATCACCACCGCCTGCACGGGCGTCAGCCCCACCCCCATCCACTCGACCGGCCGCTGCAGGGGCACCGGGAGCGAGCGCGCGTCCGTGCTGGCGATCGCCACCAGCAGATAGCGCAGCACGAACGCCACCCCGATCGAGGTGATCAGCAGCGGCAGCCCCCCGCGGTCGGCGATCGGCTCGAAGAACGCGCCGCTGACGGCGACGCCCATGAACCCCACCGCCACCACCGCCACCGCCACGGCCAGCGGCAGCGGGAGCGTGGGTGCCACCGCACCGATGAGCACCACCGTGAACGCCCCCCACGCGAGGAACTCCCCGTACGCGAAGTTGATGAAGCGGGTGACGCCGTACGACAGCGTCAGCCCCACCGCGCCCAGGGCGATGACACTGGCCTCGATCAGCCCGAACGTCAGCGCCTGGGCGAGACCGCTGAGGTCCACCACGGTCAGCGCCTGCGCGTCACAGGTCCGCAGGTCGGACGCGCCCGGCCTCGACCCAGCGGTCGCCCTCTGCGCGGCGGATCGAGAACGGCGCGGCGATGTCGCCGAACTCGTTGAAGTCAATCGGGCCGACGAGCCCGCGGTAGTCCACCGCCGTCCCCTCGGAGATCGCCGCCGCACCGCTGTCGAAGTCGGTCACCACCGTGCCATCCGGCGAGGCGACCGCCCGCACGTTCGCCGCGGTGCTCGCCCGGTCGACCGCACCGTTGTCCACCTGGCCCTTGTGCATCGCCAGGAACAGCAGGTTGGCCGCATCGTACGCGTTGGTCGCGAACAGACGGGTCTCCTCCCACCCCGCGTACTCCTGGATCGCCGCATCGAACGCGGCGGCCCGGCCGTCCGCCTGGGCGGCCTCATACGGCGCCTCCTGGATGCCGAGTGCGCCGTCGGTCACCACCGCCTCACTCTGGGAGAGGAAGTCCACGTTCGTCTGGTCCTGCGTGAGGAACCACGACCCCTCATACCCCGCCTGGTACGCCGCCTCCATGATCTTCACGCTGTCCTCGATCGATGCGACCAGCGCGGTGATCTCGGGGGCCGCCTCGGTGAGCGCCTGCACCTCCGACTCGTAGGACGCCTTGCCCGTCCGGAAGTCCAGCTCGCTCACGACCTCGCCACCGAACTCGGTGAAGGATGAGCCGATGGGCTGCTTGAACGACTGGTACACCTCGCGCTGGCCCACCATGAGCGCCATCGAGCCGAACGAGCCGACACCGTTGATGCGCTCCTCCCGGGCGGCCGCGGCGATCGCCCGCCCCCCGATCGAGTCCGAGGGCACCGTCCGGTAGACGTACTCGCCACCCTGGGTGTCGAGGGTGGTCGTCCCCGCGGTGGGGGTGACCGTGGGGACACCGTTCTCGACGAACAGGTCCGCCACCGCGCTGTACGTCAGCGAGGTCGGGCCGATGATCCCCGCGACCTCCTCGACGCTGATCAGCTGCTGGGTGGCACTCAGCGATGCGTCGGGCAGCGCCTCCGTGTCACCCTGGACGACCCGGAGCTGGCGGCCCCCGATCCCGCCGGCCTCGTTCACCTGCTCTGCGACCATCTGCACCGCCGGGAGCACGTTGGCGCCCACCCAGGCGTAGTCACCGGAGAACGGGACGAGCACACCGATCGTCAACGGGTCCGCACCGGCGGCATCACCGTCGCCGCCGGTGCACCCCGCGAGCAGCCCCATCCCCGCCGCCGCCGTCGCAGCCGTGATAAATCGTCGTCGTTGCATACCGCTCACATCCGAGCATGTGATAAAAATGGCCCGCATCAGCGCCTCAGAGGTCACGGCCCCCATCCACCTCGAGGACCGTCCCGGTCACCATCTGCGCGTCATCACCGGCGAGGTACAGCGCCGCCGCCGCGATGTCGGCCGGGGTGGCCAGCCGGCCCAGTGGGATCGACGCGGCGAACTCCTCCCGCGCAAGCGTCGCACTCGTGAACGCATCCAGCATCTCCGTGTCGGTCGCCACGGGGGCGATCGCGTTCACGCGGATGCCCGCGGGGGCGAGCTCCAACGCCAGCTGCTTGGTGAGCGCGACGACCGCCCCCTTCGCCGCCACGTACGCCGACAGCCCCGGCCGCGGTCGCAGGGCGGCCGTGGAGGCGGTGTTGATGATCACCCCCGCCTCGCTCTCGCGCAGGTGCGGCACCGCACACCTGCTGCCGAGGAAGACGCCGGTGGCGTTGACCCGCAGCATCCGCTCCCACGTCGACAGCTCCACCTCGTCGATCGGTGTCGCCTCCATGGGGATGCCCGCGTTGTTGTGGAGGATGTCGAGCCCGCCGAAGGCGTCGACGACCGCGGTGACCATCTCCTGCATCGCCGCCGGATCGCCCACGTCGCACGGCAGCGCCATGGCCTCCCCGCCCGCGTCGGTGATGGCCGCGGCGGTCGCGGTCGCCCCGTCTGCGTCGATGTCGACCACCGCGACCGCCGCCCCCGCCGCGGCGAACCGCTCCGCTGTGGCCCGCCCCATCCCCCCTGCTGCACCGGTCACGATGGCCCGGCGGTCGGACAGCTGCATGCCGGAGGCTCCCCGGTCGCCCACTTAATCCCTCAGGTCAGCTCCCCGGCAGCGCATCGGCGCCGGCGTCCAGCCCCACGGCGACGTGCTTCGTCTGCAGGTACGACTCGAGGGCTGCGAGGCCCTTCGCACGCCCGATCCCCGAGTGCTTCACCCCGCCGAAGGGGGTCTGGTTGGTGTCGCCCCACCAGGTGTTGATGTAGACGGTCCCCACCTCGAGCGCGGCGGCCACGCGGTGTGCACGCGTGACGTCGTGGGTGAACACGCCCGCGACGAGGCCGTAGGGGCTGTCGTTCGCGAGGGCGACGGGGTCATCCTCCGGGGCGACGCGGAGGATCGGCAGCACCGGGCCGAAGACCTCCTCACGGGCGATGGCCATCTCCGGGGTCACCTCGGCGAGGACGGTCGGCTCCACGAAGTGGCCGGGACCGTCGTGCGGCGACCCGCCGGTGACGACGGTCGCGCCCGCTGCACGCGCGGTGGCGACCGCCGCCTCGACACGCTCGCGGTGGAGACCCGTCACGAGCGGCCCCACGTCGGGGTCGTCGATCCCCGCGCCCACCGTCAGCCCGGCGGCCGCGTCGGTCACCGCCGCGACCAGTGCGTCGTGGACCGACGCGTCCACGAGCACGCGACCGACCGCCGAGCAGACCTGCCCCGCGTTCGTGAACGCGGCCCGCACGAGCCATCGTGCGGTCTGTGCGATGTCCGCATCGGGGTACACCAGTGCGGCGTTCTTCCCGCCCAGCTCGAGCGTGACGTCCGTGATGTGCGCCGCGGCCGCCTCCATCACCTTCTGCCCGGTCGCGACGCTGCCGGTGAACGTGATCGTGTCCACGCCGGGGTGGCCCACGAGTGCCGCCCCCGTCTCGGGGCCGCCGGGGACCACGTTGAGCACCCCGGCGGGCAGCCCCGCCTCCAGTGCCAGCTCGGCGATCCGGCAGCTCGACAGTGCGGTCGCGATCGCCGGCTTGACGACCGTGGTGTTGCCCGCCGCCAGCGCGGGGGCGACCCCCCGCAGCAGGACGTTCGCGGGGAAGTTCCACGGGGTGACCTCTGCGGCGACCCCGTACGGCTCGCGCAGGACGTACGAGAGCTGGTCACCCCCGACGGGGACCGTCGTCCCCTCCAGCTTGTCCACCGCACCGGCGTAGTAGCGCAGATAGCGCACGCTCGAGGTGATGTCCGCCCGGGACTGCCCGATGGGCTTGCCCTGATCGCGCGTCTCCAGACGGGCCAGCTCCTCGGTGGCGGCCTCCATGCGGTCGGCGAACGCGTGCAGCTGGTCCGCGCGCTCGCGGGGTCCGCTGCGCCCCCAGGCGGAGAACGCCTCCCCGGCGGCGACGACGGCCGCGTCCACATCCGCCGCAGCGGCGGTGGCGACCTCGGCGATCGCCGTCTCGGTCGCCGGGTCGTAGCTCGTCGTGTACGTCGCCTCGGCGGGTGCGGTGCGCTCACCGCCGATGACCAGCTCGTAGCGGTCCCGCTCGGATGATGACATGCCCCCCGCAAGGCGACAGGGCACTAAACATCCGGTGATGTGGCACCGTTCAAGCCCCCGGCGTCCATGTGGGAGGTATGGGCGAGACCGACCAGAACGTCCTCGGGCTCCCGCTCGAGCCGTGTTCGACCGATCCGCTGACGGGCTACGCGCGGGATGGGCACTGCCGGCACCGCCGCGCGGACCGCGGACGCCACGAGGTGTGCGCGGTGATGACCGACGCGTTCCTCACCTTCTCGCGCGAGCAGGGCAACGACCTCACCACGCCTGCGCCGGCGTACGACTTCCCCGGCCTCGCCGCCGGTGACCGCTGGTGTCTGTGTCTGGGGCGGTGGATCGAGGCGCTCGATGCGGATGTGGCCCCACCGGTCGTCCTCGAGGCGACCGCCGAGGCCGTCGGCGAGCACGTGCCCTTCAGCACGCTGCTCGAGCACGAGCACGAGGCGGCCTGAGCGCGCTCACCCCTCCGGAGCGACGTCGAGGGTCGCCGCCGCACGCGCGACGATCGCCGACAGCGGCAGCGGGTCGATCGGGTCCGCCTCGCCCGTGTCGGTCCACACGAGCATCGCCTCGACGGGTCGGTCGGTCGTCGCCGCGACCGTGTGGTGGTAGACGCTCAGCTGCATGCGGTACTCCGCGCGGGCGTCGTGGGTCCGGTCGGTCTTGTAGTCGATGAGCGTGATGCGCTCGGGCGTCTCGACGAGCAGGTCGACGACCCCACTCAGCACCACCGGGGGTGCGGTCGGCAGCGGGCAGACGAGCGGCTGTTCGGGGTGCAGCTGCCCATCGAGCTCCCCGAGAAGTGCGGCGACCACCGCCGCATCCTCGGTCTCGATGGGCGCATCCTCGCCGCGCGCCAGCAGCTCCGCGGTGGTGTGCAGCTCCTCGCCGAACAGCTTGCCCTTGCCCCGGCGGCGGCCGCGGTAGACGCTGCGGTCCAGCAGTGCGTGCACCCCCGTGCGGATGGGGCGGTCGCCGTCGACGGGCGCGACCGCGAGCGGGTCGGTCCCCTCCTGCGGGGCGGCCACCGTCGGCAGGGTGGGCTCGAGGGGGACCTCCTCGAGCGCCAGGCCGTCGTAGAACCGGCTGGGGCTCGCCCCCGCCGTCGCCAGCAGGTGCGTCTCCGCACGCGTCATCGCCACGTACAGCAGCCGACGCTCCTCATCGTAGGTGGGGGGGTCGATCGCACCGAGGATGTCGGTCTCCCACCGGCGGAAGCGGTAGGCGCGGTCGGCATCGTACTCGTGGGTCGCATGCAGCCCCGCGAGGGGGTCATAGCGGATCGTCCCCGTCATGGGGCGGTCGTACGAGGGGAAGTGCGCGCTGTTGAGGTTGGCGCAGATGACGATGGGGTACTCCTCACCCTTCGCCGCATGGACCGTCTTCAGCGTCACCGCATGCGCGCCCGCCGGCAGGTCCACCTCGACGACCGCGTCGGTCTGCATCCCCGTCTCGATCTGCTGGATGAGGTCGCCGCGGGTGCGCACGTCCGTCTCATAGCTGTCGATGAGCTCGGCGGTCAGCGCATCCGCGATCGGGCCCCCGTAGCCGTAGCGGCCGAGGATCGCCCGCAGCGCCGCCCCGATCGACTCCGCGCCCGCGAGCGCCCGCCGGAAGCCCTGCAGGTCGAGGGGGTAGTCCCCCCGGGCGATCCGCTGCTTGATCCCATGGAGCGGGTAGCCCGCCGCCGTCAGCACCGCCGCCCACCCGTCGGGCCGGTCCCCATCGAGGATGCGGAGCCACGCGAGCACCAGCTTCGCCGCGTCGGTGTGGTACAGCCGGATGCCCCCCTCGTACTGCATGGGGATCCCACAGTCGACCGCGGTCGCCAGCAGCTCGCGGGCGAACGAGCGGGTCCGCGAGAAGACGGCGATGTCGTCGAACCGCGGCGGTCGCACGCCGCCGGCCCCGTCGGGGACGGCCCACGCCTCGTCGCCGACGATCGCGGCGATGCGGTCGCACACGAGCGTCGGCTCGGCGGGGTGCGCCAGCTTCTGCAGCCGGGCGGGCGGCTCGGTGCGCGCGGCGGTCAGCGGTGGCGGGGGCGTCGCCGTCATGCCGCCGCCTTCCTCATGCTCGTTGCCCGGCAGGCTGAGCGCGGTCGCCGCCGCCTCCACGATCGGCTGGGTCGACCGGTAGGTGCGCTCGAGGGCGATCTGCGTGGGCTCCGGGGGCGTCCACCCCAGCAGGTCGGCCTCGGCGGTCAGCGCGGCGTGCAGCGCCTCCAGCCGCGTGGTGAAGCGACGCAGGTTCGCCACGTCGGCGTGCTGGAAGCTGTAGATCGACTGCCGCCAGTCGCCGACGACGCAGATGTTCGGCTCCGCGGCCAGCAGCAGCATGAGCTGGAACTGCAGGGGGTTGGTGTCCTGGAACTCGTCGACCATCACGTACGGCACCGCCGCGGCGGTGCGCACCGCGGGCTCGGCGGTCAGCAGCACGAACGCGAACAGCAGCGCGATGCCGTGGCTCAGGTAGCCCTGGCTGAGCATCCACCGGAGGTACGCCACGTACACGTCGTGGAGGAACGCCTCGAGCGCGGGGGCATCGGCCGTCACCACCGCCTCGATGAGCGCGGGGTCCAGCTGGCCATCGACCGCGAGCGCATCGAGGTCGGGGGCGGCATCGGTGTACGACGCCGCGTGGTCCCCGAGCTTCTCGCAGGCACGCTGCAGCGCCTCCGAGCGCGCACCGTCGACGCTGACGTTCGCCGCGGCGGCCACCGACGCGAGCGCCTCGCGGTCGCCCCGGATGAGCGCCGCCCCGTCGCGGTACCACCCCTCGTCGGTGGGGATCGCCCCACGGGCGGCGAGCGCGTCGATCACCCCGCGCAGCTCGACGGGGTCCGTGAGCGTCGCGAACCACCTCGCATGCGCGGGGTGGTCGGCCTCGAAGCGGCGGATGAACGCCTCGAAGCGGCGGTCCAGCTCGGCGGGGTCCTCGACGAGCTGCTCATCGCCCAGCAGCGTCGCGTCGATGCCCAGGTGCTGCGGCACCCGCCCGCCGTGCTCACCCAGGAGCGCCTGTGCGTGCGCATGGAAGGTGGCGATCGACGCGCCGGCGAGCTGGATCGGCCCCTCCGGCAGCGCCGCCCCCACGCGGGTGCGCATCTCCGTCGCCGCGGTGGTGGTGTAGGTGACCAGCAGGATGTCCGTCGGGGCGATGTCCGCGGCGACCATCGCCGCATAGCGGCGGGCGATCGCGTACGTCTTGCCGGTCCCCGGCCCCGCGTCGACGACGGTGATGCCGGTGTGTCGCTCGATCAGCGCGCGCTGCGCCTCGTTCGGCTCCATCAGAACCCCTCCCCGGTCAGCATGCAGTCACGGTGGTCGACGTACCGCTCCGGCGGGGTCTGCACCCGGGGGCCCCAGACGGGGAACCCCTCGATGTGGTAGGCAGCGAGCGCATCGACCGTCTCATCGACCAGCCGGCCGACCGCATCCAGCTCGTCGGTGAAGATGTACGGGGCGGGGTCACACAGGTCCTTCATGATCAGCCGCACCCCCCGCGAGACGTACTTGTGGTCGCCGATGGCCTCCGTCGCCGCGGCCAGCAGCGCCGCATGTGTCGTCGCGGCGGCCTCGGGGTCGACCAGCGGTGACCGCAGTGGCGCCTCCGTGAGCACCGCCGCGTAGTGGTCGTACCCCAGCTTGCTCAGCACCTTCACCCGGGCGTTCGAGTCGGCGTACGCGGTCAGCTGGGCGAACGCCTCCTGCGAGCGCGCCCACGCCGGGTACGTCGCATCGACCGCGATGACCTCCGTCACATGCTCATCGATGTCCAGCTCACCGCCGGTGATGACCGTCGGCACCGCCTCGGTGAGGTACGCGAAGCGCATGTGGATCGGCATCGCGACCCCCCGACGCCGCATCGCATCCAGGTACAGCATCGCCTGGTAGTCGGGCAGCCGATCGACGGCCGTCAGCTGTGCGGCCGCGCGGATCTGTGTGGGGCTGTGTGACCGGCCCGTCTTGTAGTCGACGAGCGCCCCGTCGGCACACACCAGGTCGATGACACCCCGGGTCCCCGCCGCGCGGTCCTCGAAGGCGCGCTCGGTCACCGTCGCATCGAGCTCGATCCCCAGCTCCTCGGCCAGCTCGTTGCCGTAGTAGTTGTCCTGCAGGTCCGGTGGCGGGAGCTCCGCGGGGGGGTGCTGCTCGAGGAACACCTCCAGCGCCGTCAGTGTCGCCTCCAGCCGGGTGCGCATCGCCGGGCGCTGCGCGCGGGCCACGAGCGGGGTCAGCGTCCCGAGACCGGCCGCGAGCAGCTCATCGCGCCGCTCGGCGAACACCCCGGGTGCGCTCACCCGGATCTCTGCGAGCTCATGGAAGACCGACCCGAACGCCATCGCCGGGTGGTCGGGGCGCTCCAGCAGCCGGCCCAGCGCGTAGCTCTGGGGGCTGACGACGAGCTTGCGCAGCGTGAAGTTGCTCAGCACCGTCGGGACGTACCCCGCACCATCGCCGTCGCCGACGCCGAAGGGTCGACGGGGCTCCCGTGGCGCGTGCGGCCGCCCCGGGACCGTCTCGAACGCATCGAAGCTCGTGAGCGCCGGGTCGAGGCTCTGGAAGTGCGGACAGGGGCGGATGGGGTCGCCACTGCGGCGGTGCTGGACCATGTAGATGCGCTGGTCGCCCTGCTGCAGCAGCCGCTCGAAGCGCGCGCGGTCCGCCCGCAGCAGCCGGTCCGCGTCCACCCACGGGTACGTCGGGGGGGTCCGCGCCCACCGCGGGCCCAGCCCGAGGAAGCACACCACCGGGCGGTCGACGGTCATCGAGGAGGCCGCATCCACGAGGAGCACACCACCCTCGCTGGTGTCGGTGACCGCCCCCATCGTCCGCAGGTACCGCCGCAGCCGGGCGACGACCGCCGCCGACAGCGGCGCATCGGCGGTGTCGGTGCGGGCGGCGGCGACGCGACAGTCACCCAGCGGGTCACCCAAAAGCGCACCCACGTGTGCGATCGCCTCGGTCGTCGTCATCGACCGCAGCGCCCCCAGCGTCTCGAGCACCGCCGGCGGGTCCGGCTGCGTCGCGACCGCGTCGATCTCCCAGCGGCGCACCTTCGGCGACAGCGGCTCACCCACCGCCGCCGCGACGGGCTGCAGCCACCGTGCGGGCAGCGCCCCCTCGACGAACGCCAGCTCGCACAGCCGGATGAACGTCCGCGTGGGCGCATCGGCGAGGGTGGGGCTGCCGCCGGCGAAGGGGATCCCCACCGACCGCAGCGCACTCTCCAGCAGCGGGCGGTAGGGCGTCTCGCTCGCGAGGACGACCCCCACCGCATGCGGCTGTGTCTGGTCGATCACCCGCAGCACCGCCTCGATGATCGCCGTCATCGAGGGGTACGTCCGCAGCGTCGGGAGGGGTGTCGCATCCCCGCTGAACAGCGGGATCTCCTCCTGCGGTGCATCCCCCAGCAGCCGACGGTCCAGCGCCGTCAGCGCCGTCGGACCGACCACGCCCACCGCGGTCGCATCGACCGGCGTCATCCGGCCGCGGTAGGAGGACCACACCGCGTCGAGCACCTCCGCTGCCGCCCGGTGTGCGCCGGTGTCGTAGCCGCTGTAGGTGGCGATCGCATCGGCGCGGCCGGTGTGCTCCCAGCACGACAGCACCGCCCGCACCGCGGGTGCGGCCGTCGCCCAGTCGTACTCGGTCGCCTCGGTGACCGCCTCGGTCAGGCGGCGGTGCTCGCGCACACGCATCCGCCCGGTGACGTACGCACGCGGCGTCGTCGCGAGCCGGCCCACCCGGGGCTCGCGGGCCCGACGGTCCAGCGCGAGTGCGGTGGGGGGGTCGGCGGTGAACGTGTGGGCGAACCCCCGGGCGTCGGCTGCGAGCGCGTCGAGCGACCGCGCGGTCCGCATTGGCATGCAGATACCGACCCCGGCGTCCGGTATGAAGCTTCGTCTCGCGGACATCCGTGGACATTATCCGCTGCGGCCGCACCGACCGGTATGCGACACGTGCGGGTGCGGACGCCAGCAGGCATCGAGACCGGGACCCTCGCGGGGCAGGAGGTGGTGACCGCGGCGGGGACGTACGCGGCCGATGCCGTCGAGTGGTGCGTGCCGACGGCGCCATCGGCGGTCTACTGTGTGGGGCGGAACTACGCGTCGACCAACGCGGAGATGGGGTACGAGCGCCCCAGCGAGCCGACGTTCTTCCTCAAGCCCCCCGCCGCACTGGTGGCCCACCAGCAGCCGGTGGTGACCCCGCGGTTCACCGAGCACCTCGTCGGAGCCGGCGAGCTCGCGGTGGTGATCGACACCGACTGCCGGGATGTGGCGCCCGCGGATGTGGATGCGGTGGTGCGGGGGTACACCATCCTCTGCGACATGGACGCGCGCGATCAGCAGACGCTGACGGCGCGGAAGGTGTTCCAGACCGCCGCGCCCGTCGGCCCCGCGGTGGTGACCGATGTGGACCCGGCTGCGATGGCGATGCGGACCACCGTCGACGGCGCGGAGGTGCAGGCGGGGTCGACGGCGGAGCTGCTGTTCGATGTGCCCACCGTCATCGCCTACCTGTCTGCGCGGGTGCAGCTGCGGGCGGGCGACATCGTCGCCATGGGCTCGCCGGGGCACACGGGGCCGCTCGAGGCGGGGGATGTCGTGCGGGCGAGCTACGAGGGGCTCGGCACGCTGGAGACCCCCATCCACTGAGGCTCAGGCGGCGGCGGGCCCGGGGCTGTCGCTGAAGAAGATGATCACCACGGCCAGGACGTACGCCAGCATGATGAGGCTGAAGGCGAACGCGATCGTCGTGAGGTCGATGACGTACCCCAGTGAGACGGGGCTGATCAGCCCCCCGACGGCGGCGAAGGTGAACACGAGGCCGAAGCTGCGACCCGCCGCGTCCGCGGGCGTGGCCGTGCTGACGAGCAGGTCGCGCGAGGAGTAGATCAGCCCCAGCCCGAAGCCCGCAGCCGCGAGTGCGGTGACCACGTACACCCCCGTGATCGCCACCGGGGCGAACACCAACGCGGCGAGGGCGAGGAGGATGATCGACACCGCCCCGAGGATGTTCAGCCGCGGGTCGGTGCGGTCCGCGAGGTACCCCCCGATGAGCACGCTCGCAGAGGACGCGGCGAAGAACGCACTGAGTGCGGTGTTGCCCACACTCGTCGAGAGCGCGAGGCCGTCGAGGGCGTACAGGGGGGTGTACGACTGGATGCCCGCGAGTGCGAGGTTGATCATGAAGAAGAACGCCGCCATGATCAGCAGCGGGGTCGAGCTGAACAGCGCCAGCACCGACCCCGCATCATCGTCCGTGGCGGTGTCCGCCGAGGCCGTCGGTGGCGCCGGTGCGCGCAGCAGCCCCGCGAAGACCACCGTGAACAGCACCCCCACCACCCCGACGATCAGCAGCGCCGTCTGCCAGTCGAGCAGCAGCGCGAGCGCGCCCACCGACACCGGGGCGATGGTGAAGCCCATCGTCCCCCCGAAGGTGTGGATCGAGAAGCTGCGGCCCAGCCGGCCGGGGTCGGCGATCTGCTCGATGATCGTGTAGTTCGCGGGGTGGTAGCTGGCCTGCCCCAACCCCGAGACCGCCGCACCGGCGAGCACCCACGAGTACGTCCCCCCGAGGCCGACGATGACGTAGCCCGCGGGGGTGAGGAACGTCCCCACGATCGCCACCCATCGCGCGCCCACGCGGTCGACGATCGACCCGACGGGGATCTGCAGGAGCGACCCCGCCGCGAGCACCGTCATGATCAGCCCCAGCTCCGCCGTCGACACCCCGAGGTCCGAGCGGATCAGCGGGAACAGCGGGGGGAACGCCACCATGTAGAAGTGCGAGAACAGGTGGGAGACGGTGACCAGTCCGAGCGGGAGCGAGAGGCCCCACCGTCCCTGCATACGCTGGGTCACACGGTCACCGCAAAAGGGGTGTCCATCCTCACTGGCCGCTCACCGCAGCACCCGCGCGCCCCCCACTGCGGTCCTGCAGCAGCGCCAGCAGGCCCGCGGCGACGAACAGCCCCAGCGTCACCACGAACGCCGACTGGATCGACACCGCATCGATGATCACCCCGAAGCCCACGGGTGCGACGATCCCCCCCACGGCCTCCGCGGAGAAGACGAACCCGAAGCTGCGCCCGACGGCACCCTCGGCCGAGCTGGTGCTGACGAGGCGGTCACGCGAGGCGAACATGAGCCCGTAGCCGCCGCCCGCGAGCGCGAACAGCGCGAGGATCACCGCCTCCACCGGCGTCTGCAGCAGCAGCACCGGTGCCAGCGCGACGGCGACGATGGTGGTCGCGACCGCGATGTTCCAGCGGGGGTCGAACCGGTCCGCGAGCACCCCACCGATGAGCACCGAGACCGCCGTCAGCCCGAAGAACACCGCCAGCGCGTTCGACCCCGCGGTGACCGACCCTGCCAGGCCGTCGATCACGAACAGTGGGGTGAACGCCTGCAGCCCCTTCTCCGCCCCCGAGGAGACGATGAAGAACACGCCGAGGAACGCGATCGCGGCGGTGTAGGTGCGCCCACCGGCGCTGGGATCCGCACCGCGGGCGGTCATCGACCGGCGGTACAGCGGCTGCAGCCCCACCCCCAGGACGACCGCATACGTCAGCCCCGCGAGCGCGAGCGCGCCGAGCCCCGCGCGCCAGCCGATGGAGACCGCCGCGGCCCCGATGAGGACGGGCCCCACCGCGAAGCCCACGTACCCCCCGAAGGTGTGCACGGAGAAGCTGCGACCCAGCGTGCGCGCGGTCGCCACGGTGGCCACGAGCGCGTAGTTCGCCGGGTGGATCGGCGCCTGGCCCAGCCCGATCACCCCCGCGCCCACGAGCAGCCACGGGTAGGAGGGGGCGACCGCGGTGAGGCCGATGCCCAGCGCCGTCAGCGCCTGCCCCGCAGCAAGCGGCCACTTCGCACCCACCCGGTCGACGACCTCCCCGAGGGGGACCTGCGCGAGCATCCCGACCGACACCAGCGTGACCAGCAGGCCCAGCTCCGCGCCGGAGAGGTCGAACTCCGCGCGGAGGAAGACGAACACCGGCGGCAGTGCGAGGATGCTGATGTGCGAGTACATGTGCGCGAGGCTCACCAGCCCCAGCGTCCGGCGGTACTCGCGCCGTGCGGTGTCGGTCACACCGCATCGCAGCAGCAGGCCCGAATGAGGCTGCCGGTCACGGCCCCTCAGTGCTCATCGTCGACCGGCTCGCCGCAGTGGGGACACAGCACCGGTTCGTTCTGCTCCTGCAGCTCCTCGATGAACCCCGCCGCGAGGATCGAGGCGGGCAGCGCGAACAGCCCGATCCCGAAGATGGCGATGATCGCCCCGGCGAACTGCCCCTCCGGCGTGACCGGGTACATGTCCCCGTAGCCGACCGTCGTGACGATCAGTGGGGACGTCGAGCAGATCTACCACCAGCTGCAGGGCGAGGACACCGCAGACCGTCGCCTCCTCC
>JAVLBV010000120.1:0-1538 GCA_031580685.1 Haloquadratum sp.
GCGATCCCCGCCTCGACGATGAAGGGGTCACCGCCGGCGACGCCCGCATCCCGTGTCGCAGCCGCGTAGAACTCCGCCTCGAACTCCTTGCGCAGCCCCGCCTCCACGAGGTCGGCGCCGATCGGCGAGAGACAGTCCGTCGGCGATGGCGAGGATGGCCTCGATGTAGCTCTTGTGGACGAACGCGAAGTGCGGGACGAGCTGCAGCCAGAACACCGCGAAGACGGCCCACGCGGCGACGGCGAGCTGGAGCCCCCTGTCGGGGAAGCGGCGCTGCAGCAGCCACCCCCCGGCGAACAGCCCGATGCTCACCCACGCCAGCGTGTCCGATAGCAGCGAGACCACGGTCGGGGTAGGCTGGAGTCTGACTAAACGCTTGCTCGGTGAGCCCGATCAGGGTCGCACCAGCTCGACCTCATGCCCATCGTGGGTCTTCGTGAAGGCGTAGCGGTCATCGCACGACGCGGGTGAGCGGTACGCTGGTGCCTCCCGCTCGAGCAGCTGCTCCCAGTCCCCTGTGAGGTCGTCCGTCTGCACGGCGATGTGTCCCCACGCATCGCCCACCTCGTAGGCCGTCGTCCCGTAGTTGACCGTCAGTTCCATCGACATCGCCGCCGGTGAGACCTCCGGTGGGCGCATGAAGTACAGCGCGAAGTCGCCGGCCTCCCACCGCCGGACCAGCTCGTACCCGAACTTGCGCGCCCAGTAACCCACCGCCGCATCACCGTCACCCACGCGGATCATCGTGTGGTCGATGCTCCAGCGTGCGGCCGCGCTCAGGTCGCGCTTGACCAGCTCGATCTCGTGTCCGTCGGGGTCCTTCACGAACGCATAGCGGCCCCCACAGGAGGCCGGATCGCGGTAGTCCTCGACGCCTGCGTCCATGAGCTCCCCGTACGCCGCATCGAGCCCGTCCTCTGCGACCCGGACGGCGATGTGGCCCCACCCATCGCCGTCGGTGTAGCTGCGCCCATCATGGTTGTACGTCAGCTCCAGCTGGGCTGCATCGTCCGCCCGCCCTGGGGGGGCCATGAACACGTTGGTGAACGTCTCGGCCTCCCATCGGCCCGTCTCCTCGTATCCCAGGTGCGTCTCGTAGAACGCCATCGATGTCTCGAGGTCCTCCACACGCAGCATCACATGGTCGAGCGGTCCGAACATGTTCCAACTAGCCCCGGGTGGGTGTTAAGTCATCTTCCCGGCATCACAGACCGATAGCGCTCCGATCCGGCAGCGCCTCCATTGCACCGGCAGCCATCGTTGCGGCGGCCCCGGCGCGGTTCGCAAGCGTCAGAGTGGCCATTGCATCCCGTCTGTCGAGCAGCCCGGCCACCACCCCCGCGAGGAACGCATCGCCCGCACCTGTGGTGTCGACGACCGCATCAGGCGACGCACCATCGACCGCCCACTGCCCGGCACCCCAGGGCCCATCCTCAGTACTGATCATCTCCGCGCCCGCGGCGCCCGCCGTCCAGACGACGGTGTCCACACCCATCTGTAGCAGCTCCTCCGGTGCCGTGATCAGCCCCATCTTCCCG
>JAVLBV010000121.1:0-1533 GCA_031580685.1 Haloquadratum sp.
TGTCTGGCTGAGCCCCACGCGCCGTTCTGCGCCCGTGCTCCCAGCACGCGGTCATCGAACTGTGTCACGTCCCCCGCGGCGAAGATGTTGGGGTCGTTCGTGCGCATGTACGCATCGACGACGATCCCCCCATCGACCTCCAGGTCGGTCTGCTCGACGATCTCGGTGTTGAAGTTCAACCCCACCGCGATGCCGACGAAGTCGGCGGGATAGCGGTCCCCGTTCGGGTCGATCGCCGCGGTCACCCGGTCCGTGTCATCCACCTCGAAGTGATCGACCCCCGAGCCGAAGACCGGGGTGACGTCCCGCTCCCGTAATGCGGTGTGGATGATCTCCGCTCCGTCCTCACTCAGCGCATAGCGCCACCAGCGGTTGCCCCGCATCAGATAGTGCCCCCGCACCCCCTGCGCCGCGGTGATCGCCGCCAGATCGATGCCCAGCAGCCCCGCCCCGATCACCACCGAATCCTCCGCGGCCTCGATGTCCGCCTTGATCGCCCGCGCATCCTCGAACGTCCAGAAGTGGTGGATCCCCGCCGCATCCGAGTGCGGCACCGGCAGCTGACTCGGTGTCCCCCCGATCGCCAGCAGCAGCCGGTCATAGCCGAACTCCTCGCCCGTGTGGGCGGTGACCGTCTGCGATGCCTGGTCGATGTCGGTCACGAGCGTGTTCATCCGCAGGTCGATCTCGCGGTCGGCGTACCACGCCTCATCGTGGATCGCGATCGGCCCCGCGGGGAGCTTGCCCTTCGCGAACTCCTTGATGAGGATGCGGTTGTACAGGGGCTCGCCCTCATCGGTCACCACCGTGATCGATGCGTCCGTATCGGCCTCCCGGAGCGCCTCCGCAGCGGATGCCCCTGCGACCCCATCACCCACGATGACGTAGGACCGGTCCATACAGACCGAAATCACCCGGGCCATATGGTGGTTGCTATCAGCACAGCGTAGCCGCGGCACTCAAGCCATCTGGGTCGATAGCAGGCGCATGAAGATCAGACAGAACATCCGCCACTTCGCCGCGAAGCAGGCGCTCACGATGCCGGTGATCGGGGACATCGCCACACAGAAGCTCGTGGACCTGCACGTGCGGATCTTCGGGGACCGTGCGGACCCCGCCCACCGTGAGGAGCGGCTCACGCATCTGGAGGAGTTCTTCACCGTGACGTTCGACACGTACGTGGCCGCACTCACCGCGGGGTTCCCCGAGGCGGAGGCGCGTGAGATCACCCATCTGCAGGCGAACTTCGACTTCTTCAACCACGGGTGGACCGAGATGATGGAGATCCCCGTCGACGAGCTGGAGGTCCATTATGACCGCTATGGGGCGTTCTTCGAGACGCATGCGATCACGATCGACGACCCGCTCGGTGAGTTCGCAACCGCCCCCATCGCCGCAGCCCCCTCGACACCCCAGCGGCTGGACGCCCTCGACCACCCGCATGCGGAGGCGGGGTTCGCCGACGATGTGTACGTCGAGGGGGCTGCGGCGATGGGGGCGGTTGCGAACTCACCGAGCGGGTCGTCGATCGTG
>JAVLBV010000122.1:0-1524 GCA_031580685.1 Haloquadratum sp.
ACGCCGCGGCCGTCCGGGGAGCGCTGCTGGCGGTGAGCGATGAGCGGGTCGTCGACGTCACCCATGACCTGCCACGGGCACGCTGTAGCGGGCTGTCGAGGACGTGCTCGTTCATAGTCGGCCCCGCAGCAGGCCACCAGACTGCGGTTCCTCCTCCTTGCGGTTGTCCTCGACGCGGTTCGTCTGGATGCTCTCCCCGAACTTGTCCTGCTGCCACCCCTCGAGCGATCGGCTGGTCATCGCATGGTGGGCCATGAGTGCCAGATCGCGCTTCACCTCTTGGGCGTGCTGCGGATCTTTGTCGGTAAACTCAGGATCTTGCAGCAGGGCGTTGCCAAGCAGACCAGAGACGTACGACTCGTGGTCTGGGTAGCCCTCTTCGCTGAAGAGGTCGATGTTGTCGCTGTGGTAGCGCAGCCACCGACGACCGGCCTTGGACATGTTGGCGAGCCCGAAGTCCCGCGAGACCAGCGTCTGCAGCTCGGGGACGTCGCTGTCGACGCCCGATCGGAGCACCTCATTCAGGTACTCCTGCGTTGGGTTATTCCCGTTCTGTTGATTCATCGTCTATCACCTCGATCTGTACCGTCCCGTCCTCGAGGACGCGCACGACGGCATGTTGCTGTGGTTGTACATCTAAGAACTCTGATATGCGACCGAGACTGATGGAAAGGTAGGATTCATCAGGACCGTCCTGCCGAAGCCGGTAAATGCCCTTCCAGAGCGTCTCGCGCATGCAGGCAGTAACCCGCCAGAGCGTAAAAACGATTCTCAGAAAATCGGAGGTTTATGTGCATTCCCGTGAACCTGGGGATATGGCAACAAGCCATAGAACTCTGGTAACCCGAAGTGCCGACCAGATGGCAACGTTCCGAGCGATGGCCGCCGCGGCTGTGACGCTTGTCGTTTCCATCCTGATTTACAACTCTGTGGTTGACGCGCTCCCAGACACCAGCGGTGTCTCGGGCGCCATCAACCTCTCAGAGGTCACCCCAACGATCGAGTCGGCATTCGTGCTGGCACCCGTGGCACTGATCGTGCTCATCGCCGCGATCGTGCTGCGCCAGATCTCCAGCCTGTAAACCGGCTGGTATCTTTTTAGCGCTGACACACCCATGACCACGCATGGACGCAATCAAACGCTTCGGCATCGCGGTCGGCTTCGCCGGGCTCTTCGTCTTCTTGCTTCCGGTCATGGTGAACCGGGTCCCGTCTGAGGCGGTCGGGACCGACACCTACAACTTAACCACAGCACTGAGCGCAAGCCTCGGACAGCTGCTGCCCATCGCAGTGCTTGCGCTCGCAGGTGCGCTGTTGCTGACAACATTCCGGGGTGTGCGCTGATGCTGGCGATCATCTGGGTGGCGATCATGATTGTGAGCGTCATCGCCACCTATCTGCTCATCCGCGGGGAGCTGCCCAACACCGTCGGCCCGATGATCGGGGTGGGGTCGTCGGGGTGGTGTTGCTGGGGCTCGTCGGTGGTGGGATCTACCTGTATCTGCAGCGGACGGGCGGCCCTGA
>JAVLBV010000123.1:0-1407 GCA_031580685.1 Haloquadratum sp.
TGCGAATGCGGTCTTCACGGTGAGCGCACCGCCGGCGGAGATCCCCCTCACCGCCGGCCGACAGGGGGATGTCCGCGGGGTCCCCATCGAAGTACAGCTCGCGGTTGAGGCAGGCGACCTCCGTCGCGTACGTGGTCACCACCCCGATGTCGTGCTCGATCAGCAGCACGGTGAGCCCCGCCGCGTTCAGCTCGTGCAGCAGGCTGTAGAACCCCTCGCGCGACTCGGCATCGACGCCGATCGTGGGCTCATCGAGCGCGAGCAGGTCCGCCCCCGCCGCCAGCGCGCGTGCGATGAACACCCGCTGGCGCTGCCCGCCCGACAGCGCGGTGATCTGCCGGTCCGCCAGCGCCGTGATCTCCAGCTGTGCCAACGCGGCGTCGACCGCCGCGGCATCCGCCGGCCGGCGCCGCCCGAAGAGGCGGTGTGGGTACCGCCCCATCGCCACCACCTCGCGGACGGTGATGGGCATCCCCCGCACCACCGTCGTCGCGTTCTGCGGCACGTAGCCGATCCGCTCGCCGTCCGCGAAGGCCGTCGCGGGCTCGCCGAAGAGCTCGACCCTGCCGCTGTCGGGCGCCTGCAGCCCGAGCATGAGCTCCAGCAGCGTCGACTTGCCGCTGCCGTTGGGCCCGACGAGCCCGAAGAACGTCCCCGCGTCGATCTCGAGGGAGACGTCCTCGAGGACCACCCGGTCGCCGTAGCTGAAGCTGACGTCCTCGACGGCGATCACCGGGGTGTCCTCACTGCGCATACCACCAGGCTCACGCCCGCGGACTATGGTGCTTCCGTCACTCACGCGTCGAGTGCGGTGCGCAGCGCGGGGATGTTCACCTCACGCATGATGTCGAGGTAGTCCCACCCCGCATCGGCCCACGACTGCTGCAGCCCGGGGATCGCCGTGAGGCCGACGACGCCGACCGCGTCGGTCTCGGCGACGAGCTGCTCGGCGGCCTGCTGGGGCTCGAGGGGGTCCGCGCAGATGTGGCGGATGCCGTGTGTGGCGATGACCTGCTGTGCCCGCTCGATGTCCCGCGGCGTCGGCATCGCGTCGGGTGCGATGCCCGTCAGCGCCTCCACGCGGACGCCGTAGCGGTCGCCGAGGTACTGGAAGGAGTCGTGCCCCGCGACGAGGATCGTCTGCTGCTGTGCACCGTCGACGACCGCCTGCAGCTCGCCGTCGAGCCGCTCGAGCTCTGCGATGAGCGCATCGGTGTTCGCGGCGTACGCGTCGGCGTTGTCGGGGTCCGCCTGCTGCAGCCCCGCGCTGATGGTCGCCGCGGCGGTCTCGACGCGGTGTGGGTCCATCCAGAAGTGCGGGTCCGCGCCGCTGTGGTCGTGCTCCTCGTCCGCGTGCTCGTCCTCATCATGGTGCTCCTCATCCGCGTGCTCGTCCTCATCATGGTG
>JAVLBV010000124.1:0-1357 GCA_031580685.1 Haloquadratum sp.
CCCTCCAGGTCCCACGGCTCAGTGACAGACGGGGGGATGCTGAGGACCGGATCGATGTGGACACCGAGGTCGAGGGGGTCTGCATCTCGCTCGACGCGGACTTCGACTTCATCTCCGTCGCCACGGACTACCTGCGGCGGGAGGGCTACTACGAGGAGACCGCCCAGCAGCTGCTCGGGGAGGCGACCGACCAGCTCGCCGCGACCGCCCGCGCGGCGATCACCGTCCCCCCACGGCTCGACCGCGTCCTCCGCGGACTCGAGCGGAACCAGCTGCCGGTGACCGTGCAGATCGATGATGAGGCCGCGCTGTTCGAGCGGCTGGGTCGGCAGATCGTCTTCGGCCTGCTCGTCGCGGTGGGGGCGCTGTCGACGGCGATCCTCTACGCGTTCGAGCAGACGACCGCGCTGCCCGCGGCGATCGCTGCGGCGGTGACGCTGCCGATCATCCTCCTGCTGTACCGCGCACTGCGCCGGCCACGGGGGCTGCGGGCGCGGCCCCAGTTCACCCGGCAGAGCCTCCGAGAGCGGCGCGAGGAGGACTGATACGGCAGACTTCCAAACGGTTTTACAAGCATCGACAGAACCGGAGGCATGGTCAAAGAGCAGAAGCAGGTCCGCGAGCTCGGGGAGGGGAGCTACGTCATGATGGACGATTCGCCGTGCAAGATCAACCACTACAGCACGGCGAAGCCGGGCAAGCACGGCAGCGCGAAGGCCCGTGTGGAGGGGCGGGGGGTCTTCGACGGCAAGAAGCGCTCGCTGTCACAGCCGGTGGATGCGAAGGTGTGGGTGCCGATCATCGACCGCAAGCAGGGACAGGTCATCTCGGTGACCGGTGAGGACGCACAGATCATGGACCTCGACACCTTCGAGACGTTCACCATGCGCATCCCGGATGATGAGGAGCTCAGCCCCGAGGATGAGATCGAGTACCTCGCGTACGAGGGGCAGCGGAAGATCGTCTGACCGTGCGGTTCCCCGGGGCGTCCGCGCCCGCCGATGCGGCGGCGTACACGATCATCGGTGCCCCACTCGACCGCTCGGCGAGCTTCCGGGCGGGTGCACGCACCGGCCCCGCGCAGGTCCGTGCTCACGCGGGACACTTCGATGACTATGACTGTAGATGTCGACATAATCATCGGGGTCCGCGCCGATCGTCCCCACTTGATCGTTATCGGTCCCGGCGTTGGCCGATGCCGTGCCGGACATCGCGGCCGCACCGATCACGGCCGCGCCCCCCAGCTTCATGGCATCCCGTCGGCCGGGGAGCATCTTGCGGAGGTGGTTCGAGATGAGGTCGTTCGCGGAGAAGCGGTAGTCGACGGGGTACCAGTACTGCCAGCGCTCGCGCAGCT
>JAVLBV010000125.1:0-1348 GCA_031580685.1 Haloquadratum sp.
ATCGACATGAGCGGGGTCGACGACGCGATCATCGTCGAATCGAATGACGAAACAGACACCGCAGGCGGGGTCGCCCTAAGCCGACCTGCGTTCGGTGAGCCTATCGAGGAGGTTCGCCGCGTGACATCGAGAGAGGGTGGTCGACAGTCATTCACGATGGCTCATAAGGGACTTGTCATCAGGTAGCACCGAAACATTTATATAGTGTGGTGCTGTTCTCATTGTGTGAGATATTGGTACGAGCGCCTCTATGCGTGGGGCGTGGATAAGGTCACATGGGGGAACTGGATTCTTGGCACAGCATTTTTGCTTGATGTGGGATTATGGGTGTTCCGACGCATTGATGCTGTGGTGAAGCGGCTTCCGACGCAGTGGGTCGAGGAAGGGTTCCTCTCCCAGTGGGGCGATTGGCGCGACCGCGATCAGGACTAAGCGCTGGTAGTGTAGTGGTATCACGTGACCTTGCCATGGTCACAACATGGGTTCAAATCCCATCCAGCGCATTGTGCGATGAGAGAGCGAGCGTGCTATTTTGTGTAAATCTGTAAATCGTGTTATCACGTCACAAGCGACTTGACCGAATCTCGTTCTTCAGATTGTAGTAGTGGCCTTGGCTCCGACCAGTTAGCGACTTGAACTCGTCTATCTGTTCCATGACTGGTAGCTCCGTGTCCATCAGGCTCACGATAACATACTTCTCATAGTCAAGGTCAAACACGTCGAGTGCTAACCGCTCCCACGACTTCTCTTCCTTCTTGCCAAAGTATCGCATCTGACACACGTTCTCAAAGGTTCGGATGGACACCTCAACCGAGTGGTCGGTCACTGTCGCAATCCCCTCGGCGGTGAGCTCATCGGTGACCTCCGCGCGCATGCCCGCCTCCAGGGTGAGGAAGGCGCGGTCGTCGACGACGTACACCAGGTCGACCGCAGCGTCGTGTGTGGTCGCGAGCTCGGCAGCCAGCGTGTAGACACGATCCATCGCGGGCTGGCCGTCTGTGGGGACCAAGATCCGGTCGAACATCGTGGACACTCCCCCGGGTGGGGCTAAGGCTCTTTCAGGTGCCGTCGCCCACCGGCGGGCCCGACCACCACGGCTGCCCCTCCCGCGCGGGGGCGGCGACCAGGAGGACCCGGCATCGGGCATGCGGGCGCTGCACGCCGAGCGCGTGGCTGCCTCGGGGGCCAGAAGCCTGAATCCCCCTCCCGTCGTACCTCCTGTATGCGTCTGAGTGACCACCCATCGGCATGGATCGACCAGCTGGAACAGCGGCTGGAGGGCCCGCGCGAGGAGCTGCTCGCGCGCCTGCGGGCCGTCCAGGGGGAGCTGCCCGAACGCGAGGCGATG
>JAVLBV010000126.1:0-1327 GCA_031580685.1 Haloquadratum sp.
CGTCGGGGTCGCCGTCGGCGATCGCATCGACGGTGACGTCGGTCACCGCGTCTGCGGCCATCGCGGGCGCCGCGTCGTACGTCGGCACGTCGGGCGAGTCGACGATCGCGCGGGTCTCGCCGTCGAACGGCGCCTCGCGGCCGCCGTTGAGGAAGTACGTCACGTGCGCGTACTTCTCGGACTCCGCACACCGGAACTGCGTGCGGCCCGCCGCGGCGAGCGCGGCGCCCAGCGGCGTCGCGGGGCGGTCGGCGGTGAACGCGACCGGGAAGTCGAAGCGCGCGTCGTAGCGCGTCATCGTCACCACCGTGAGCTCTGCGGGCGCGTACGACCCCTCCCACGCGGGGTCGATGTCACACAGCATGCGCACGAGCTGGCGCATGCGGTCGGGCCGGAAGTTCGCGCAGATGACCGCATCGCCCGCGCGGATGCGCGGCCGTCCGGCGACCTGCGTGGGGGCGATGAACTCGTCGGACTCGCCGCGGTCGTACGCCGCCTGCACCGCCGCTGCCGCGGATGCGGCGGTGTGCGGTGCCGCATCCTCCGCAGTCAGCGCCGCGACCGCCGCGGCGGTGCGGTCCCAGTTGCGGTCGCGGTCCATCGCGAGCGAGCGCCCCACGACCGTCGCGACCCTGCCGGTGCCGACCGCATCCGCATGGGCGGCCAGCTCTGCGACGTAGTCCACCCCGCCGTGGGGGTCGGTGTCGCGGCCGTCGGTGATCGCGTGTGTCACCGCCTCGACGCCCGCCGCAGCGGCCGCGTCGATGAGCGCGCAGATGTGCGCCAGCTCCGCGTGCACGCCGCCGTCGCTCGCGAGGCCGATGATGTGCACCCGCCCGCCGTCGCGCACCGCGTCGAACGCCGTCTGGAACGCGTCGGTGGTCGCGAACGTCCCCGCGTCGATCGCATCGCGGATCTTCGTCGACGCCTGCGTGAGCACCCGCCCCGCGCCGATCGTGAGGTGGCCCACCTCGCTGTTGCCCATCTGTCCCGCGGGCAGGCCCACCCGGCGCCCGCTGACGGCCAGCTCGGTCGCATACCCCGCCCGCGTGAGGCGGTCCATCGTGGGCGTCGCCGCCGCGGCGACCGCATCCCGCTGTGGGGCGTCGTTGCACCCCCAGCCGTCCAGGATCACGAGCCCCACGCGCATGCACACCCAAAGCCACATGCCGGTGAAAAGGGTTCGTTCCGCCATGCCACAGCCGCCGCGGTGGGTCCGCCGCGCCCGCGGCCACATCGACACGCCCGCGCAGGTGGAGCTGCTGCTCACACACCGACCGGGGCGGGGTCGACGCGAAGTCGTGCACCGATGCGATCACCCACACCT
>JAVLBV010000127.1:0-1299 GCA_031580685.1 Haloquadratum sp.
CAGCGCCATCGCCCGCGTCGCCGCGGGGTCGAACGGCGTGTGGTACCCCTCACCGTCGGCGCCGACGCCGCCGGTGTGTGCCGCCGCGACGCGCTCGAGCAGCGCCGCAGGCACCGTCTCCGCCGGCGGCAGGTCCAGCGCGAAGCGGTCCCAGTGGGTGCGCGCGGGGTGGTCCTGCGGCATGAACAGGCAGTCGTTGATCCAGAAGTCCGCATCCGCGTGCGGGCCGGTCATCTCCGCGAAGCCCATGCCGATGAGCACGTCCTTCACCCGCTCGGCGGTCGCCCGCAGCACGTGCTGCCTGCCCGTCGGGCGCGCCGGTGGGTCCGCGGTGACGTTGTACGGTGCGAACGTGGCGTCGGCCCACCGCCCCGACTGCAGCAGCTCGGGGGTGAGCTGGCCCACCGCATCCGTCGCCTCAACGCCCTCCATCAGCGCCGTCACCCCCGCGTCGGTGAGCGCGACGTGCAGCTCCGTCGCCTCGTCTGCGGTCACCAGCGAGCGCTCGAGCAGCCGGTCGCGCACCGCCGCGTCCACCGCGTCCGCATCCCCGTCGGCGACCGCCGCGAGCGCGGCGACCTCGGGGTCGGCGTCGGGGTCGGGCGCCTCCGCGGTCACCACCCCGCCGTCGATCGAGGCGAGCTGCTTGCGCGCGGCGTTCGCCAGCGCGATCTGCAGCTCCGCGTCGGCGAGCGCTGCTGCCGCCTGCACCTCGGGCACCGACGGCGCCGACAGCGCGGCGGCCGCCGCAGCCAGCCGGTGCTCGGGCAGCCCCTCGGCGTGGTAGCGCCGCCCCTCGTCGGTGAGCGCCAGCGTCGTCGTCGTCTCCGTCGTCACCGCACACAGCCCCTGCTCTGCGAGGCGATGCGCCGCCCCGCGCAGCGTCACCGCGGGCGCATCGGTGCGTGCGGCGATCGCCGCGATGGGCTCGGGCTCGCCCGCCGGCGCCGCCTCCAGCAGCGTCACCTCGATCGGTGCGAGCTGCATCAGTCGCGCCTCCGCGGGGAGGTGAGCTCGACGTCCATCGCCGCGAGCGTCGCCTCCGCGGCCGCCCGCCGCTCCTGGTGGTCGGCGAGGAACGCCTCCATGAGCTCCGCCGCCTGCGCCTTGCAGTCCCCGCAGAGCCGCTCACCGCCGGCACACTCGGTGTACACCGTCTCGGTGAGCGCGTCATCGTCGCCCGCGAGGGTGTACGCGTACAGCTCGTAGACGGGGCAGGCGTCGGGGTCGCCGCCGCGCTCGCGCTGCAGCGCCTCCGTCGGCTGGCCCGCAGTCGTCGCCGCGCGCACCTTCGCCGCC
>JAVLBV010000128.1:0-1284 GCA_031580685.1 Haloquadratum sp.
GGCAGGGGTGCATGGAGGTATCCCACCGCAGGGAATGAGGCACTCGCCAGCGCGGCATCGAACTGCGACTCGGTGACCGCCGACGGCATCAGATCGCCCCCCTGGCCGCGGTGACGAACGCCCTGACCGCAGCGGGATCCTTGCGCCCGGGTGCGGCCTCGACGCCGGAGGCAACGTCGACAGCATATGGCCGTGTCTGGGTGATCACCTCCCCGACGGTCTCAGCCCGCAGTCCGCCCGCGATGATGCAGGGCAGATCGAGGCCCTCCATCGCCGTGGTGACTCTCGTGAGGTCGACGCGCTGCCCGGTCCCGCCACCGCCAGCGGGTGTCAGTGAATCGACCAACAGCGCCGCGGGGCCCCCTCGGATGTCGTGGTACGCCTCGACCCCCGCAGGGTCGGTGACGGCGATCACCGGACAGTCGAGGGCCTCCACCGCCTCCTGGATGGCCCCTGGGGGGTGATGGCCATGGATCTGCACGCAGTCGGGCTCTACTGCATGCACGGGCTCGACAGCGTCGGTCGGGTGCTGCGGTGTGCAGACCAACACAGACGTGATCAGCGGCGACGCCGCGGCGACCAGCGAACGTGCGGTCTCCGTCGAGACCGCCCGGGGCGTCTCCAGGTCAGTCACGATCACACCGAATGCATCCGCACCCGCGTCCTCGATCAGCTGCAGGTCCTCAGACGTGGTGGTCCCGCAGATCTTCACCCTTGTCATGCTGGTCAAACCCCTGTGCGCAGCGCATCAAGGACGGTGTGCGCTGCACCCGAATCGATCGCATCGGCGGCCCGTGCGGTCCCCGCTTCGAACGAGGAGACGACATCACTGATGTACAGAGCTGCGGCGGTGTTCGCCAGGACGACATCGCGCGCTGGCCCCTCCTGTGTGCCGTCGATGACCGCCTCAAGCGTCCCTGCATTCTCAGCGGGGCTGCCGCCGGCGATCGTCTCGATGGGTGCGCCCTCGAGACCGAAGTCCGCCGGATCCAGCTCATACGTCTCGATGGTGTCGCCGGTGACCTCAGCGACTGTGGTGGTCCCGTGCAGACCGACCTCGTCAAGCCCCGGGCTGTTCACCACGAGCGCACGTGCGACCGGCAGACGCGCCAGCGCGTCTGCGAGCGTCGGGACGAGCGCTGCGTCGTACACACCAACCAACTGGGCATCTGCACCAGCGGGGTTCGTCAGCGGCCCGAGGATGTTGAAGATCGTGCGCATCTGCAGCTCGCGGCGGGGGCCGATCACCGCCCGCATCGCGGGATGGAACACGGGGGCCAACAT
>JAVLBV010000129.1:0-1265 GCA_031580685.1 Haloquadratum sp.
CCGGGTCGATGTCGACATCACGGCCGACTTGCTCCTCCACAGCGGCCTCCACACGCCCGAGTAGCTCGAACCGTATCTGCTGCTCCTCAAAGTCTTGCCGGCCTTCGAGCTGCTCTCTGGTGAGGTCTGTGGCCGCCAAAAGGCGGGCCTCACGCACATCTCGGATGTTTTCCCCACGGGATACCACCTCCACGTCGGGCTCTCCACGGCCACCCGACCCACCAGCTCGCAACACCTCACCAGGCTCCAAGTCACCGATGCGCTCGCCGAGAGTCCGATCATCATCTCGATCTGGTTCCGGCTCCGGTTCGGGCTCGGGTGATGGTCGTGATCCGCCACCGCGCGAGCTACCGCCGCCACCTGATGAACCGCCCCCATCTCTTGAGGGAAACGTCGGGGTATCATCGATCGGCTGGCTGGGCCCTGTTTCGGTCCCGCGGCTCGGCCTGCGGCGACCGCCGCGATCGCTTTGCTCCTCCGCGGCTTGCCGAAGTCTCGCGTCAAAATCGGATTGATCGCTATCCGACGAATCTTCCCGCTGGCGTTCCCGCTGACGTTCCCGGGCCGCCTCTTGAAGTCTGCGTTCTCGTGCACTCATATCTATCTACTCCCTGTCACTGCACTAATATCTAAGCTCTCCACGGCGTCGGTGAACAGCAGCACGCCGTTGAGCACGATGACCGCCAGCCCGATGAACGCGAGCTCCAGCTGCGGCTCCACCCTGACACTGTTGTTCCCCACGAACGTGAAGCCCAGCGCGCCGTATGCCAGCAGGACACCGAAGCCGAAGCCGATGACCGGCCCCAGGACCTTCGGAAGGTCTCCACGGATCAAGAACAACGCATGGATAACGGTGACGAACATGATGGCGATCCAGACGATCGCGAGCATCAGCGCAGCCTCCCCAGTGAGACGAGGATGAACGCCGCAGCGAGGACGAGGATCGCCAGCGGTGCGAGCTCGGTGATACCTTCGGCTAATGCCGTGGTTAAATTGTAGGTGGGTGAGTCGACCGCCTCAGCGTCGACGACGGTGTTCTGCATGACCGGTATCATGAACACCAACAGGCCGATGAAGCCTGCAGAGATCGCCATGGATTTGATCGTGTTCATACCGGGTCATGGTGTCGGTGCGTCTTATATGTGGATGTGCTCGCCCGCGCTTACATCCCGCCGCGGCCACCGAGCCCGCCCACCTGGGCGAGCACGAGGGCTGCGACGATGACGATGAGTGCGACTGGTGCCAGCGTGAAGGCCGACTCGATC
>JAVLBV010000012.1:0-30382 GCA_031580685.1 Haloquadratum sp.
GGTGCGGCAGGTTTTGGCGGAACCGTTGCAAATGTGGGGGCGGCTGTTAGCCAGTCGTTTGCATCAGGCGTGTTTGGAGCTGGCTCAACGACCGCAATCGCGAAGTCTGTTGCAACTAAGATCGCAACAGATACGTTTACAGACAACCTGGCAGATAAAGTTTCTGACAAGCTAGTCGGAGGATTCAGCTCGCTAACAGGTGCGACCAATTCATTTAGCAACAACCGAGCCGACGCCTTCGCGCAGCTAGTCAACGGCGCGTCGCCTTTCTTAGAAAAGCGAGCGATGGGTGGTCCGCGCCACCTTCGGTGAGAACATCGGCTATGCGGTCTCGGCGGCGACAGTGCGGGAGGTCGTCCCCGTGCTGATCGCCGACGGGGAGTACCTCCACCCCTACCTGGGCGTCGAGACGGTGCCGATGACGGCGCCGCTGGCGGTCGCCAACGACCGGCCCTACCACGCGGGGGTGGGGGTGGTCCAGACGATCCCCGACACGCCCGCCGCGGACGCACTGCTGGGTGGGGGTGGGGGGTCGGTCACGGGGGACGGGATCACCCGACCGGCGATCGGGGATGTGATCATCGCGGTGGACGGACACCCCGTCGCCGACAACGAGCGGTTGGGGACGCTCCTGCGTCGCCACGGGCAGCCGGGCGAGCCGATCACGCTGACGATCATCCGTGATGGGACCGAGCGCACGCTCGAGATCACCCCCACCGTCCGGCCGCCACCGGGCTAGAGGCGGCGCTGCCGGCCGCGGGGCACCGTCGAGCGGAGCTCGCCGTGCAGGTACAGCCCCACACCCAGGGGCACATCCCGGCCCGCGACCGCCGTCGCCGCGATCAGGTACCCCCAGTCGCCCTCCCACCCGGGGCGGTCGATCGGCTCGCCCGCGATGAACCGGCGGGTCTCCGCATCGGAGAGGTGGATGACGTTCCGCGTCGCACGGTCTCCGAAGCGCTGGACGGCGTTCGTCGAGGGCTTCCAGTGCTCCTGGCGGACCCGCATGCAGCGCATCCCGAGCGCCTCGACAGGGGTGGGGTCGGCGGCCTCGCCCGCGAAGACCCACAGCTTGCCGTTGCCCTTCTCCCAGAAGCTGTACCCGGCCCAGGTCTCCGGTGCGATGCCGAAGCGATCGGCCCACCACGCGCAGATCGCCGCCCGGTGCGGGCGGTCGGGGTCGGTCTGGGCGCTGGCATCGGGGGCGACACGGTCGAAGCGTCCACCGTCGTTCTGGGTCATCCGTCCACCCGCAGCCGTGCCAGATAGAAGCCGCCGGTGTCGTTCTGGTGTGGGTAGATCCGGACGGTCTCGCGCAGGCTGTCGTCGAACCGCATCGTGTCGTACCGCTGCAGGCCCGGCGCCGCCTCCAGCCCCGCCGGCAGCGCGACCGGCTCGAGGCTGCAGGGATGACTGGCGAGGACGGCGTCGACGACGGCCTCGTTCTCCTCGGGGGCGAACGTGCAGGTCGCGTAGACGACCACACCACCGGGGCGGGTCAGCTCGACGGCCCGACCCAGCAGGGCGGTCTGCACCGGCTGCAGCCCCCGGTGGCCCTCCGGGTCCCAGTCGGCGACGATGTGGGGGCTCTTCCGCAGCGTGCCCTCACACGAGCAGGGGGCATCGACGAGCACGCGGTCGACGGTGCGCTCGGGGCCCAGCGGCTTCAGCGAGAGGTGCCGACCGTCCTGATGTGTCACGACGAGGTTCGTCACCCCGAGTCGCTCGCTGTTGTGCCGCAGCGCCGACAGGCGGCCGAGGTTGACGTCGTTGGCGATCACCGTGCCCGTATCATCCATGAGGTCCGCGAGCTGGGTGGCCTTCCCACCCGGGGCGGCGGCGAGGTCGATGACCGTCTCCCCGGGGCGGGGGTCGAGGACGTGTGCGGGCAGACAGCTCACCTCCTCCTGACCGTGGATCCACCCCAGGTAGTACGGCAGCGTCCCGCCGGCGGTGTCGGTGTCGAGCCGGAGGACGGAGGGGCTCCATGCGGTGGGGGTCGCCGCGACACCGGCGGCGGCCAGCGCGTCCGTCGCCGCAGCCGGCGTCGTCTTGAGCCCGTTCACCCGGACGGTCGTCGGGAGCGGTCGTGCGCACGCCGCCCGGAACGCCGCGGGGTCGTCGGTCACCGGTGCGTAGCGGTCGACCAACTCCATACCCGGACCATCAGGAGGGTGTGTTTGTGCGTGTCGGTCCCCGCCAGGATGCTTTTGTCCGCATCGGCTGATGTGGGAGCATGGCGACGATCGAACCGGTCGACGGCGGTGCAGCGGTCGAGGAGATGGCGCTGATCGAGGGGTTCCCCGGGGTGGGGCTGGTGGGGAAGATCGCGGCCGATCACCTGATCGAGGTGTTCGGGATGCGGCATCATGCGAACATCTTCTGTGCGGAGCTGCCGGCGGTGGCCGTCTATCACGAGGAGGATGCGACGCTGCGGCCACCGATGCGCCTGTACGTCGATGAGGACCGCAGCCTGGTGGTGCTGCAGAGTGACGTCCCCGTCGGCCCGGCCGCCGCAGCCGAGATCGCCGAATGCCTCGAGGAGTGGTCCACGGGTCGGGCGATCCACCCGATCTACCTGTCGGGGATCCCCCGCGAGCAGGATGCGGAGGGTCCCCGGCTCTACGGCGTGGGCAACGCCCGGGGGGTGCAGCGGCTGGAGGCGGCGGGGATCGCGACACCGGCGGAGACGGGGCTGATCTCCGGGCCCACCGGCGTGTTGCTGCATCATGCCATCCGTCAGGAGGAGTCGGTGGTGGGGCTCGTCGTCGGGTCGGACCCCCGGTTCCCGGACCCAGAGGCGGCGGAGGTGCTCGTCCGGACGGGCATCGCCCCGCTCGTCGACGTGGAGATCCCCGTGGACGAGCTCATCGACTCCGCCGAGCAGATCCGCGCCGCGAAGCAGCGGCTCGCCCAGCAGATGCAGGAGGCACAGGATGAGTCCACCCAGGCACGACCGATCGGGATGTACCAGTGAGGACCCACGCATGTGGTCAGGCTTAATCCGCCGGCGCGACTTGCAGACAGCATGACCAACGAGGCCTCCCAGTCGGACGGGCCGGAGGCGGATGCGCCCGAGACGGATGCAGAGGAGTCGACGGAGGAGACCACGGAGCCGACGGCTGCCACGCTGATCGCGGAGGGGGCGTATGAGGCGGTCGCCGACCGCATCGAGGCGGACTCGCTGGTGGGCGCAGAGGCGCTGCGGGCGGTCGCCGCGGAGCTGGCTGCGGCGACGGACCGGATCGACGAGCTGGAGTCATCGCTCAAGCGGGCGCAGGCCGACTTCCAGAACTACAAGAAGCGGATGAGCACCCGGGAGGCCCAGGTGCGCAAGCAGGCGACGGCCGCGGCGATCGAGCGCGTCCTGGAGGTCCGGGACAACCTCGTCCGCGCGCTCGCGCAGGATGCGGCCGCGGACATCCGGCCAGGGGTCGCATCCACCCTGGAGGCGTTCGATGGGGCGCTCGATGCGCTGGGGGTGGAGGTGATCGCCCCGGCACCGGGCGACACGGTGGACCCCCACCGGCATGAGGTGCTCGCGAAGGTGCCGGCCGACAGCGAGGCGGGGACCGTCGCGGATGTGGCCCGCCAGGGGTACCTGCTGGATGAGAAGGTCATCCAGACCGCACAGGTCACCGTGAGCGACGATGAGTGACAGTCGCACGCGCTGAAACGCGCGGAGAGGGGCATCTGGGGCCGTCAGGTCGCAATCAGAGTCTAGTAACCTTTAACCGATTTAGCCCGGTAAAATCCCACAGATGGCTAGCAACAAGATCCTCGGTATCGACCTCGGTACCACCAACAGCGCGTTCGCGGTGATGGAGGGCGGCGATCCGGAGATCATCGTCAACGCGGAGGGGGATCGGACCACACCATCGGTGGTCGCGTTCACCGATGAGGGCGAGCGGCTGATCGGACGGCCGGCGAAGAACCAGGTGATCCAGAACCCCGACCAGACGATCCGCTCGATCAAGCGCCACATGGGCGACCAGGAGCATGAGGTGGAGCTGCATGACGCGAGCTACACGCCCGAGCAGGTCTCGGCGATGATCCTGCAGAAGATCAAGCGGGATGCGGAGGAGTACCTCGGTGACTCCGTCGAGCGGGCGGTGATCACCGTCCCTGCGTACTTCAATGACCGCCAGCGCCAGGCGACGAAGGATGCGGGGGAGATCGCGGGGTTCACCGTCGAGCGTATCGTCAACGAGCCGACCGCCGCGTCGATGGCGTACGGGCTGGATGATGATGCCGACCAGACGGTGCTCGTCTACGACCTCGGTGGCGGGACGTTCGATGTGAGTGTGCTCGACCTGGGCGGTGGCGTCTACGAGGTCGTCGCCACCAACGGGGACAACGGGCTCGGGGGCGATGACTGGGATGAGGCGGTCATCGACTGGCTGGCCGACGAGTTCGAGGGTGACCACGGGATCGACCTCCGGGCGGACAAGCAGGCGCTGCAGCGTCTGAAGGACGCCGCAGAGGAGGCGAAGATCGAGCTGTCCTCCCGCAAGGAGGCGGCGATCAACCTGCCGTTCATCACCGCCACGGATGCGGGGCCGGTGCATCTCGAGCAGAAGCTCTCACAGGCCAAGTTCGAGGCGCTCACCGCCGACCTCATCGACCGGACGGTGGGGCCGACCGAGCAGGCGCTGAGCGATGCGGGATACGAGGCCGATGAGATCGACGAGGTGATCCTCGTCGGTGGGTCGACACGCATGCCGCAGGTGCACACCAAGGTCGAGGAGATCCTCGGGAGCGAGCCGAAGAAGAACGTGAACCCCGACGAGGCGGTCGCGCTGGGGGCGGCGATCCAGGGTGGCGTCCTCGGGGGGGAGGTCGACGACATCGTGCTGCTGGACGTCACGCCGCTGAGCCTGGGCATCGAGGTGAAGGGCGGGCTCTTCGAGCGGCTGATCGACAAGAACACCACCATCCCCACCGAGGAGTCGAAGATCTTCACGACCGCGGCGGACAACCAGACGTCCGTGCAGGTGCGGGTGTTCCAGGGCGAACGCGAGATCGCCGAGAAGAACGAGCTGCTCGGGGAGTTCCAGCTGGCGGGGATCCCCCCCTCACCGGCGGGGATGCCCCAGATCGAGGTGACGTTCAACATCGACGAGAACGGCATCGTGAGCGTCGAGGCGGAGGACCAGGCGTCGGGGTCCGCGGAGTCGATCACCATCGAGGGCGGGGCGGGGCTCACCGATGAGGAGATCGAGCAGATGCAGGCGGAGGCCGAGGAACACGCCGAGGAGGACCGCCAGCGTCGCGAGCGCATCGAGGCCCGCAACGGCGCCGAGAGTGCGCTCCAGCGCGCGGAGACGCTGCTGGAGGAGAACGAGGAGCACGTCGATGATGCGCTGCGGTCGGCGATCGAGGAGGCGATGGCCGACGTGGAGGCGGTGCTCGAGGATGAGGATGCGACGACCGAGGCGTATGAGGAGGCCACGGTGGCGCTGTCGAAGGAGCTGCAGGAGATCGGCAAGCGGATGTACGAGGCCGAGCAGGCCGCCGGCGGCGCGGGGATGGGCGGCGAGGGCGCGGAGGGTGCACCGGATGACGAGTACGTTGATGCAGACGTCGAGGACGTCGACGACACGGACACGGACTGATCGCCGGTGAGCACCGGGGCGTCCCTCCATCCGACAGCACATGAGTGAGGATTACTACCGCATCCTCGGGGTCGACCGAGATGCGTCGACGAAGGAGATCAAGCGGGCGTACCGCAAGCAGGCAGCGCGGTTCCATCCCGATGTGTCCGACGAAGCGGACGCAGAGGACCGGTTCAAGCAGATCAAGAAGGCGAAGGAGGTCCTCACCGACCCCGACGAGCGGGCACGGTACGACCAGCTGGGCCACGACCGCTATGAGCAGGCGGCGAAGCACGGTGCCACCGGCGCAGGTGGGGGCAACGGCTTCGGGGGGATGGGGGGCTTCGGCGACATCTTCGACCAGTTCTTCGGGGGCCGCGACCGCCGCAGGGGACCCCGGCGGGGCCAGCACATCCGCACCGCGGTCACGCTGGAGCTCGAGGAGGTCTACAGCGGGGTGCGCAAGCGCATCTCGATCACCCGACCCGAGCGCTGTCCCGACTGCGATGGGCGGGGCTACCCCGCAGACGCCACCGTGGAGACCTGTCCGCAGTGTCAGGGGACCGGCCAGGAGCGCATCGTGCAGAACACCCCCTTCGGCCGGATCCAGCAGACCCAGACGTGTCGGCGCTGCGAGGGCGCCGGCGAGACGTACAGTGCGGTGTGCTCCCGCTGTGACGGCTCGGGCATCTCGCGCGAGCAGGCGCGGCTGACGGTGGAGGTCCCCGCGGGGATCGCATCGGGGCAGACCCTGCGGATGCAGGGGGAGGGCGCCCCTGGCAGCGACGGCGGGCCGCAGGGGGACCTCCTCATCGACGTGGAGGTGGCCGAGCACCCCGTGTTCCAGCGGGATGGGGACGATCTCCACCGGCAGGTGCCGATCTCGTTCCCGCGGGCCGTCTTCGGCGCGACGGTCGAGGTGGAGACCCTCGATGGGGCCCGCTCGCTGGAGGTCCCCGCGGGCACCCAGTCAGGTGAGCGGATGCGGATCCGTGAGGCGGGGATGCCACGGATGCGGCGTGGCGGGCACGGCGATCTGATCGCCCACATCCAGGTGGTGACACCGGAGTCCCTCAGCGCCGAGGAGCGCGAGGCGCTCGAGGCGTTCGCGGCCGCAGGTGGAGAGGAGATCGACGTCTCCGAGGGGCTCTTCGAGAAGCTGCGTCGGTCGCTGTGACGACCCCGGTCGATGCGTCGGCGACGACGCTCACCGCGATCTGCGCGCGGGATCGGCGCGATGCCGCCCCTGCACTGCAGACGCCCACGCGGGCGGTGACGTACCACACACTCATCACCGACTCGTACCGGGCGGGCAACACGCTGCGCTACCTGGGTGTCGATGTGGGCGATCATGTCGCGATCGACACCACCGACCTCGTGCGGGCGATCCCGGCGGTCCTCGGTGCGGCTCAGCTCGGGGCGGTCTCCGCGATCGGCCCGGCGATGGAGCGTGCGTCGGTCGCGCTGATGGCAGCGCCGGTGACCGACCCGGCGGCGTACGACCGGCTCGCGGTGTACGGTGAGGCGCCATCCGCAGCGGCTGTGGTCCACTGGGAGGCGACGATGTGGAGTGAGAACCCCGCGATCCACCCGGTGGCTGTGGAGGCGGACTGGCCCGTGCTCACCGATGGGGCGCGCACCTGGACGCACGAGGAGGTGATGCACCGGCTGGGGGCGGTCGAGGCGATGCCGACCGTGCGGGGGCCCATCGAGGCGGCACAGCAGCTGATCGACGGTGTGCTCGCGCCGCTGGCGCGCGGCAGCCGCGTGTCGATCATCGCGTGAGCGGTCGGAAGGTCCTTGCCGGTCCACATCGTGCTGACCGCATGTACGTCCGGGATGCGAAGAATCGCGACGAGGTCTGGTTGCTCGATCAGATCGAGGCCGCCGCGATCGACGATCCCGCGTTCCGCTCACGTGACTACGTGATCGCCCTGGATGAGGAGACCGGACAGAAGGTGGGGTTCGGCCGCATCCGGGTGCATGCGGATGGGCCGGAGGACCACTGCGAGCTGGCGTTCGTCTACACACTGGAGGAGTGGCGGGACCATGGGGTCGGCGCGCACATCATCGAACGGCTGATCGCGGAGGCGGGTGATGCGGGGTACGAGCGCGTCTACACCTTCACCGAACAGCCGGAGTACTTCAGCAGCTTCGGCTTCGACCCGCTGGCGGAGCCGGCGCTGCCGGCTGGGCTCCGTGAGCGGTTCGGGGAGGTGCAGGCACAGCGGGATGCGGCCGCACCGATGGCGATCGCGGTGGACGGGTTCAAGATGCCACCGTCTGCGCGGCGCGCGTTCAAGCAGGTCGATGCCGTCGCGGACGATGCGGTCGAGGTCAAGGAGACGCCGGAGGACTTCGGGTACGACCCCGAGACGACCACCCACAAGTACGACGTCCGCTAGCCCCGCTCGGTGAGGAAGTCGGTCCCGAACACGATGTAGGCGAGGACACTGCAGAAGATGATCGGCGGCAGGATCGCGAACGCCCACAGCGGCTCCAGCCCCCACCCCACGAGCAGCACCACGTTCAACAGCCCGAGCGCCAGGAAGGGTGCGACCGCGAGCACCGCACGGCGCCGGTGGCGCCGGTCAGCTCGACCGAGGGGGTCCAGCGGATCGAAGCCATTGCGGTCGGTGGCCATGATGGCAGTAGCTTGCCCGTCGGTATCAGCGCTTTGCCTGCACGTCGTAGGCGCTTGCCCCTCGGACCAGCACGTACACCGCGACGAGCACACCCACGGCGAGCACCCCGCCGTACGCCGCCATGTGCCGCGGGGTGACCGGCACGGTCACCAGTCCGCCGAGGACGCTGAAGCGGTCGGTGACGACCTGGGCGTTGTGACCGACGACGAGGCCGATGACCATCGCCGACACCACCACCACCGCCGCGATGCCGACGAGCACCGCCCGTGTCTGCCGGGGGTCGAGTGTCTGCACACAGCAGCATGGGGTGCTGCGGCTCAAACCTGCGTCGGTTCGACCCGAGGATTCCGCAGCCGCTTTATGACCGACACGCCGACTGTGTCCATGTCAACACGTGTGGTAGTCCTCGGGGCGGGGTATGCTGGTACGGGCGCGGTGAAAGCCATCGAACGGGCAGCCCCCGCGGAGGTCGAGCTCACGTGGATCGCCGACGTCGACTACCACCTCGTCCTGCACGAGGTCCACCGCGTGATCCGCGACCCGGCCGTCGCTGCAGAGGTCGCGATCCCCATCGATGAGGTCTCCACGGGCGGGACCAGCTTCATCGAGGCGACGGTGACGGGGATCGACACCGAGGAGCAGGCGGTCGCGCTCGAGGATGACCGGACCGTGGGGTACGACTACCTGCTGGTGGCGATCGGGACCGGCACCGCCTTCTACGGGATCGACGGGTTGGATGAGCATGCGTTCGAGCTGAAATCGCTGGCCGATGCGGAGGCGATCCACACCGCGATGGTGGAGGCGGCGACCGCAGCGACACCGCGTGATCCCGCGGAGGTCGTCATCGGGGGCGCGGGCCTGAGTGGGATCCAGACCGCCGGTGAGATCGCCGCGTACCGCGATGCGCACGCGGCCCCGCTGTCGATCACGCTCATCGAGGGGCTCGATGAGGTGTTCCCGGGGAGCGATCCGAGCTTCCAGGGGGCACTGCGACGCCGGCTGGAGGCCCGTGAGGTGAACGTCATGACCGGGGAGTTCATCTCGTCGGTCGATGCGGAGACGGTGCACGTGGGCGAGGAGGCGGCGGCCCAGGCGGTGCCGTACGATGTGCTGGTGTGGACCGGCGGCATCACCGGCCGGCCACCCGCGGAGACAGCGGCGGTGGAGAAGGACGATCGGTCGCATCGGTTCACCGTGGATGCGACGTTCCAGACCTCTGATCCGCACGTCTTCGCCCTCGGGGATGCGGCGATCATCGAACAGCCGGAGGGGTCGACGGCCCCACCGACCGCACAGGCCGCCTGGCAGGCCGCAGAGGTCGCCGGAGAGAACCTCGTGCGGGCGGTCCGGGGCGAGCAGCTGCGCGCATGGCAGTTCGACGACCACGGCACCGTCGTCTCAGTGGGTGATGATGCGGTGGCGCACGCGATCGACATGCCGGTGATCGGGGAGCTGCCGGCGGGGACCTTCGGCGGCATCTTCGCGCGGAACCTGAAGAAGGTCATCGCCGCCCGCTGGATCGCAGATGTCGCCTCGTACGGGCGGGCGATGCGGGCGTGGTCGAGCCTCTGAGCGCGCCGGTCAGTGCGCGGGGTCCCCGACGGGGGCCTGCATGTCCTCGATCGTCAGGATCAGGATGCTCTGCGTCTCGTCCTTCCCGTCGATCGCCCCGGAGACGACGAGCCGCGACAGGGGGGTGGGTCCGACGGTCACCTGGTCGCCCTCATGGAAGGACCGGACGGACCCGCGGATGTGCACCTCCGCCCGACACAGCTCAGGGTGATGCACCGATGAGAGGTCGATCTCCTCGACGTTCGCATGCTCCACCAGCTCCCCATCATGGTACATGGGGACCGATGCCGGCTCATCGAGCGTCTCCACATCCAACGCCTCGTACGCGTTCGCGGTGGGCTTGTACCCGCCCTTGGGTCCGGGGACCCCCTCGACCAGCTGCAGGGCCTTCAGCGACTGCATCTGGTTCCGGATGGTCCCTGGGTTCCGATCGACCTCCGCGGCGATATCCTCGCCCTTGATCGCCTCCTCGCTGCGCCCATACAGGTTGATCAGCGCAGAGAGGATGGTCTTCTGGCTGGAGGTCAATTCGATGGATGACATTAATTAAAGTAGCTCATATATCCCTATAAATCCGGTGGAATAGCACACCGCACAGCGGCGACGGTGGGCGCACGCGGAGGGCCGCTGCGCCGTTCCGCCACCGCTAAAGCGGTCGATGCGATGCACTTGACATGCACGGTCAACGGGTCCTCGTCACCGGCGGGGCGGGGTTCATCGGCTCGAACCTGGCGAACCACCTCGCGGCGGAGAACACGGTCATCGCCATCGATGATGGCCACCTGGGGACCCCGACACACCTCGATGACGGGGTGGAGTTCCATGAGCGGTCGGTGCTGGATGCGGGGCTGCCCGTCGAGGACGTGGATGTGGTGTACCACCTCGCCGCGTACTCGTCGTACACGATGGTGGAGGATGCGAAGCAGGCGGCCACCCGGGTGAACGTAGAGGGGTTCGTCAACGTGGTCGAGCAGGCCCGGAAGGCGGGCTGTCGGCAGATCGTCTACGCGTCGACCTCGTCGATCTACGGCTCGCAGACGGACCCCTCAGCGGAGAGCATGCCCGTGACGGTGCGCACGGCGTACGAGGCGTCCAAGCGGGCCCGGGAGGTGTACGCGGAGTACTTCGGGGCCCACTACGACCTCGCACTCGCGGGGATGCGGTTCTTCAGCGTCTACCAGGGGTACGGTGGTGCGGAGGGCCACAAGGGCGAGTACGCCAACACGGTCGCACAGTTCGCCGACGCGATCGCGGCGGGCGAGCGACCGGAGGTCTTCGGGGATGGGACGCAGACACGGGATTTCACGCACGTGGACGATGTCGTCGCCGCACTCGAGCTCACCGCAGAGGCGGGGCTGGCGGGCATCTTCAACGTCGGGACCGGGGTGGCGACGTCGTTCAACGCGATGATCACGATGATCAACGAGGCGCTCGGCCGCGAGATCGACCCGGTGTACGTCGCCAACCCACTGCCGGTGTACGTCCACGACACGTGTGCGGACGCCTCGAAGCTGCAGGCGGCGACAGGCTGGCAGCCCGAGGTCGACTTCGCCGAGGGCGTGCGCCGGGTCTGCGCCGCCTATCAGTGATCGCCGGGCGCCAGTGCGACCGCGGCCACCTCATCGGCCGCATCCATGCGCATGACGACGACCCCCTTCGTGTTGCGGCCCACCGATGAGATCTCCCCGACCCGCGTGCGCATCAGCTGGCCCCCCCGACTCATCACGACCAGGTCCTCGCTGCCGTCGACCGCACAGATCGCGGTGACCGCCCCGTTGCGCGCATCGGTCTTGATGTCGATCAGCCCCTTGCCGTAGCGGGACTGCGCCCGGTAGGCGTCGATGGGGGTGCGCTTGCCGTACCCCTGCTCGGTGACGCTCAGCATCTGCATCCCGCCCTCCCCGTGACTGTGGGTCACCCCCACGACCCGGTCATCCCCGGTGAGCTCGATGGCATGGACGCCGCGGGCGGTGCGGCCCATCGCACGCACCTCCGACTCTGCGAAGCGGATCGCCATCCCCCCGGCGGTCCCGACGATGAGGTCCGACCGCCCGTCGGTGATCTCCACGTCGACGAGGGCATCGCCATCGGCGAGCCGCGTCGCGATGATCCCCCGCCCGTAGATGTGCTGGAACGCATCGACGTGGGTGCGCTTGATGTACCCCTCAGCGGTGACCATCGTGAGGTACTGCTCGCTGTCGGGGTCGAGGTCGCTGGTGTTGACGACCGCGGTGATCTGCTCGTCGTCCTCCAGCTCGAGCAGGTTCACCGCCGAGTTCCCCCGGGCGGTGCGGGAGGCCTCGGGGACCTCGTACGTCTTGAGCTGGTAGATCTTGCCGTGGGACGTGAAGTACAGCAGGTAGTCGTGGGTCGAGGCGATGTACACCGACGCCACCCGGTCATCCTCCTTCAGCCCCGTTCCGATGATCCCCTTGCCCCCGCGTCGCTGCGCGGAGAACGTCGACAGCGGCATCCGCTTGAGGTAGTCGTCCTCCGTCACCACCACGACGACGTCCTCCTCGGCGATGAGGTCCTCATGCGTGACGACCCCGTCATCCTCGATGATGGTGGTCCGCCGCTCGGTGGCGTACGACGCGCGCAGCTCCAGCAGCTCACCGCGGACGACCCCATCGAGCTCGGCGGGGTCGGCGAGGATCTGCTTCAACCGGTCGATCCGCGCACGGATGCGCTCGTACTCATCCTCGATGTCGGCGGCCTCCATCGCCGTGAGCGACCCGAGCTGCATCGCGACGATGTGTGCGGCCTGCTTCTCGGTGAAGTCGAACACGGGTGCGGGCTCGGCGTCGATCTCGATGGCGACCTCCCCGCGGAGCGCCGCCTGGGCCTCTGTGCGGTCCGTCGAGCTGCGGATCGTCGCCACCACGGCATCGATCATCTCCAGCGCCTTCAGCCGCCCCTCCAGGATGTGCGCGCGCGCCTGCTTCTCCTCGAGCTCGAACGCCGACCGGCGGCGGACGACCTCCCGGCGGTGGCCGAGATACGCCATGAGCGTCTCCCGCAGGTCGAGCACCTGGGGGCGGCCGTCGACCAGTGCGAGGTTGATCACCCCGAAGGTGACCTCCAGATGGTGCTGCAGCAGCTGGTTCTCCACGAGCTCGGGTGTCGCACCCTGCTTGAGCTCGATCACCACACGGATGCCATCGCGGTCGGACTCATCACGGAGGTCGCGGATCCCCTCGATCACCCCGGCGTTGACGTCGTCGGCGAGCTTGCGGATCATGCGCGCCTTGTTCATCTGGTACGGGAGTGCGGAGATGATGATCGCCTCCTCGGAGACCTCGTACTCCGCGCGCACACGCAACCGCCCCCGGCCGGTGGTGTACGCCTGGTAGATGGGATTGCGACCGACGATCGTCGCACCCGTGGGGAAGTCCGGTCCAGAGATGTGCTCCATCAGCCCGTCGATGGAGACGTCCGGGTCGTCGATGCACGCCACCGTGGCGTCGATCACCTCGCCGAGGTTGTGCGGGGGGATGTTCGTCGACATCCCCACGGCGATCCCCGAGGAGCCGTTGACCAGCAGGTTGGGGTACGCCGCCGGCAGCACCGCGGGCTCGGTCTCACGGTCGTCGTAGTTCGACACGAACTCGACGGTGTCCATCTCGAGGTCCGCGAGCAGCTCCTCGGCGATCGGGGCCATCCGTGCCTCGGTGTACCGCATCGCGGCCGGGGGGTCCCCGTCGATCGAGCCGAAGTTCCCCTGGCCGTCGATGAGCGGCTCACGCATCGAGAAGTCCTGCGCCATGCGTGCGAGCGCGTCGTAGATGGCCGAGTCACCATGGGGGTGGTAATCACCCATCGTCTCACCGACGATCGAGGAGGACTTGCGGTGGGATGCGCGTGCGGTGACACCCGCCTCATGCATCGCGTAGAGGATGCGGCGGTGGACCGGCTTCAGCCCGTCCCGGACATCGGGCAGCGCCCGGCCGGCGATGACGGACATCGCGTAATCGATGTACGACTGCTCCATCTCCTGCTCGATGCGGGCGGTCTCGACCCCCCTCGCAGGCGGCCCCTCATCCGGCGTCTCCGTGCTCATATGTCCACCCACTCCGCCTCGGTGGCGTGGGCCTTGATGAACTCCTTGCGGGGTTCGACAGCGTCACCCATGAGCACCGAGAACATCCGATCTGCCGCCGCAGCGTCCTCGATGGTGATCTGCTTGAGGATGCGGTTCTCGGGGTTCATCGTCGACTCCCACAGCTGGTCGGGGTTCATCTCACCGAGCCCCTTGAACCGCTGGACCTGCGTCGGGTTCCCATCGCACTCCTCCGCGATGATCCGGTCGCGCTCTGTCTCATCCATCGCATCGTACGTCTCGCCACGGTGGCGGACGCGGTACAGCGGTGGCTGTGCGGCGTAGACGTACCCTGCCTCGATCAGCGGCTTCATGTGGCGGTACAGCAGCGTCAGCAGCAGCGTCCGGATGTGCGCACCATCGACATCGGCGTCCGTCATGAGGATCAGCCGGTGGTACCGGGCCTCGGTGATGTCGAACTCATCGCCGATACCCGCGCCGATGGCGGTGATCAGCGCGCGGATCTCCTCGTTCTCCAAGATCCGGTTGAGCCGGTGCTTCTCCACGTTCAGGATCTTCCCCCGCAGCGGCAGGATCGCCTGGAAGTGGCGGTCCCGCCCCTGCTTGCCGCTGCCGCCTGCACTGTCACCCTCGACGATGAACAGCTCTGACTCTGCGGGCTCACGGCTCTGACAGTCCGCCAGCTTGCCGGGCAGCGATGTCGATGAGAGCGCCGACTTCCGGCGGGTCAGCTCCTCGGCCTGCTTCGCCGCCTGGCGGGCCTTCGCCGCCTCGTGGGCCTTCTCGACGATCGCGGTGGCCGTGTCGGGGTGCTCCTCGAAGTACGTCTGCAGCTGCGCGTGGGTGATCGACTCGGTGATGCCGCGCACCTCGGAGTTGCCCAGCTTGGTCTTCGTCTGCCCCTCGAACTGCGGGTCGGGGTGCTTCACGGAGATCACCGCCGTCATGCCCTCTCGGACATCATCACCGGTGAGCGCGTCGACGTCCTCCAGCAGGTCATGCCGCTTGGCGTAGTCGTTGACCACCCGCGTGAGGGCGGTCTTGAACCCGGTGAGATGCGACCCACCCTCACGGGTGTTGATGTTGTTCGCGAACGCATGGATCGACCCCTGGATGTCGGTCGTCGCCTGCAGGGCCACCGCGACCTCGATCCCGTCGGTCGTATCGCGGTAGGTGATCACCTCCTCGTGCATCGCCCGCTTCGACTCGTTGAGGTACTCGACGAACGCGCGCAGGCCCCCCTCGTAGTAGAACGTCGCCGATGCCCCATCGCGATGGTCACGCAGGGTGATCGTGACACCCGCGTTGAGGAAGGCCAGCTCCCGCAGCCGGCCCTCCAACGTCTCGAAGGTGACCGTCGTGGTCTCGAAGATCTCCGGATCCGGCCAGAACCGCACCATGGTGCCGGTCTCCTCCTCACCTGCCAGCTCCCGCACGCGTGCGAAGGCGTCGGGGTCGGGCTCCCCACGCTGGAAGCTGTGCTGCCAGACCGCACCGTCGCGGCGGATGCCCACCTCGAGCCGCGCGGAGAGGGCGTTCACGACCGAGACACCCACCCCATGCAGCCCCCCGGAGACCTGATACGACTTCGAATCGAACTTGCCACCCGCGTGCAGGATGGTCATGATGACCTCCACCGCGGGACGGTCGTAGTCGGGGTGCGGGTCCACGGGGATGCCGCGACCGTTGTCGGTGACCGCCACCGACCCATCATCGAACAGCTCCACCTCGATCGCATCACAGTAGCCCGCCAGCGCCTCATCGATCGCGTTGTCGACCACCTCGTACACCAGGTGGTGCAGCCCCCGCTGGTCGGTCGACCCGATGTACATCGCCGGTCGGGTGCGGACGGCCTCGAGCCCCTCGAGCACCTGGATCTGCCCCGCAGCGTACGCTGGTTCTTCACTCATAAGAGATAGCTGAGAGACGCCAGCTCCGGGCTTAAATCCTCGCACGCGCGCGAGCGCGCGATGACGTGTCAGTATCCCACGCTTGCGCTCTCAGATGTGACACACAGCACCGGTTCGCGCCCGCTCGCACCGCTGTGGCCGGTCTTCACTTCCACCGTGCCTCCGAACGGTTCATACGGACACATCGGATAGCTGGCCGTGATGACGACGTACCAGGCGGCCCTCGATGATGAGGCCCCCAACATCGCCGAGGAGCTGGCCGCCAACCAGCGGTCGATCTCGATCGCGGAGTTCTTCGAGAAGAACAAGCACATGCTCGGGTTCGACTCGGGTGCCCGCGGCCTGGTCACGGCGGTGAAGGAGGCCGTCGACAACGCCCTGGATGCGACGGAGGAGGCGGGGATCAAACCCGACATCTCCGTGCAGATCGAGGAGGTGGGCGAGTACTACCGGCTGGTGATCGAGGACAACGGGCCGGGGATCACCCGCGAGCAGATCCCGAAGGTGTTCGGGAAGCTGCTGTACGGCTCGCGCTTCCACGCCCGCATGCAGTCACGGGGGCAGCAGGGGATCGGCATCTCCGCGGCGGTGCTGTACGCACAGCTGACCTCCGGCAAGCCCGCCGAGATCACCTCCCGCACCCAGGGGGCGACGCAGGCGGAGTACTTCGAGCTCATCATCGACACCGACACGAACGAGCCTGACATCCAGACCGCCGAGACGCGTGACCCCGGTGCGGTGGCGCTGTCATCGACGCATGGGACACGCATCGCACTCGAGTTCGAGGCGAACATGCGCGCGCGCCAGCAGCTGCATGACTACATCAAGCACACCGCGGTGGTCAACCCCCACGCGCGGATCGTGCTGGATGAGCCGGGGATCGACGCCCCGATGCAGTTCGACCGCGTCGCGGGGGCCGAGCTGCCGGCGCCCACCCGGGCGATCCGCCCGCACCCCCATGGGGTGGAGCTGGGTACGCTGATCAAGATGCTCGAGGCGACGGACTCGTACTCGGTCTCCGGCTTCCTCAAGGAGGAGTTCACCCGGGTGGGCGCGAAGACCGCCGCCCGGATCATCGATGCCTTCCGGGACACCGCACTGGGGCGTGAGCTGGCGCTGCAGGTGGGCGTCGATGCCGGTGCGATGGAGACGATAGTCGCCGACGCGGTCGCCAACAAGCCCCCGGCGATGACCGAGCGGTTCGCCGCACGGCTCGCGGAGGTGCTGAGCGGGCGGGAGGCGACCGCGCACCAACAGCTGGAGGGGCTGATCGACCAGGTCGCCGATGAGCTGGAGGATGCGGACGTCCGACTGGGGGCGACCGTGCGCGAGCACGTCCATGAGGCGCTGTGGGAGCGCTACGAGCAGCAGCTGGGGGCGTCGATCCACCGCCTCGTCGATGCGGCGACCTCGGCACAGAAGGATGATGCGACCGTCGAGGCGCTGACGGATCGCATCGCCCACCGCATCGGGGAGGCCGCCCCCGCGTACCGGCTCCGGCGTGCACAGGTCGCCGAGTTCGTCGACCGCGCCGCGGAGATGCAGGGTGAGGAGCAGGAGGCCGTCGGTGCGACGGCCCGCGAGAACATCACGGATGCGCTGTGGTCCGCGATGGTCCCCGTGACCGACGATCCCCCGGCGGTGCGGGCCGTCGCAGCGAACCGGGAGCTGGCCTCTGCGCTGCTGATGGGGATGCGCGCGGCAGACATCCTCGCCCCGCCGACGGACTGTCTCTCGCCGATCGGCGCCGACCTCGTGGAGGCGGGGCTGCGCAAGGAGTTCGATGCGGAGTTCTACGCGGCTGCGACACGGGATGCGGGCGTCGCCGGCGGTGACCCCTTCATCGTCGAGGCGGGGATCGCCTACGGGGGTGCACTGGCCGAGGAGGGCTCCGTCGATCTGCTGCGGTTCGCCAACCGGGTACCGCTGGTGTACCAGCAGGGGGCGTGTGCGATCACCGACAGCATCCGCGACATCGGCTGGCGCAACTACGGGCTGGACCAGCCGGGGGGCCGCGGCATCCCCGGAGGACCCGCCGTGGTGATGGTGCACGTCGCCTCGACGAACGTGCCGTTCACGAGCGAGTCGAAGGATGCGCTCGCGAACATCCCCGAGATCGAAGACGAGATCGAGCTGGCGATCCGGGAGGCCGCACGCGAGCTCAAGCGGTTCATCAACCGCCGCAAGTCGATGCGCAAGCGCCGCCGCAAGCAGGACGTCCTCGGCCGGATCCTGCCGGCGATGGCCATGAAGCTCGCGGGGATGACCGATCGGGAGCCACCGGCGATCGATGGGGCGCTCGCACGGATCATGAACAACGTGCGCATCGACCGACGCCGGGAGGCGACAGCGGTGACGCTCACGGTCCGCAACTTCACGGACCGACAGGTCGAACCCACGGTGACCGAGATCGTCGATGGGGCCGTCGAGGTGGATGAGACGGCGGCGGAGGTGGTCGAGATGGACGGGGAGTGGTTCATCCGCTGGCACCCCAGCGTCCCCGCAGGCGAGACGGCCACACTCGAGTACGACACGACGGGCGCCGACCGCATCGAGGGGACGGTCGATGGGATCGATGCGGAGCTGGTGACCTGGATGGAGGAGCAGGCCGATGCGTGATGCGACCGAGGCCCAGCAGCAGCTGATCGGGCTGGCCGAACAGTTCTACGACCAGTTCGCGACGGGTGACATCCCCGAGATGCAGATCCCCACGCGGACGAAGGCGAACATCGTCTTCGATGAGGACTCGCGGGTGTGGGTCTACGGGGAGCGCCGCTCCGCCCGCAGTGCGAACACCGTCGCAGGCGCACAGAAGCTGCTGAAGACGACGTATGCGATCGAGTTCCTCATCGAGCAGCTCGCGGAGGACCGCTCATCCACGCTGCGGGAGCTGTACTACCTCTCGGAGTCGTGGGACAACGACGATGCACAGTTCAACGACCAGGACGAGTCGAATCAGCTGATCGAGGACCTCGAGATCGTCGCCGCGATCACCCGTGAGGACCTCCACATGCGCCCGGAGGAGTCGGGGGCGACGCTCATGGGGCCGCTGCGGCTGCGCGAGCAGACCCGGCGGGGCGAACGCGAGATCCACTGCCAGGAGGACGTCGGCGAGGGCGGCTACCAGATCCCCAACAACCCCGACACGATCGAGTTCCTCGAGGATGAGATCGGGTTCGTGCTGTGTGTCGAGACCGGTGGGATGCGGGACCGCCTGATCGAGAACGGCTTCGATGAGGCGTACGATGCGATGATCGTGCATCTGAAGGGGCAGCCCGCCCGCGCGACGCGGCGCATCATCAAGCGCTTCCGCGATGAGCTGGCGGTGCCGGTGGTGGTGTTCACCGATGGGGACCCGTGGTCCTACCGCATCTACGGCTCGGTCGCGTACGGCTCGATCAAGTCCGCACATCTGTCGGAGTACCTCGCGACGCCGGATGCGCAGTTCGTGGGGATCCAGCCGACGGACATCGTCGAGTACGACCTGCCGACGGACCCCCTGAGCGACTCCGACGTGAACGCCCTCGAATCGGAGCTCGAGGACCCACGGTTCCGCTCGGCGTACTGGACCGAGCAGATCGAGCTGCAGCTGGAGATCGAGCAGAAGGCCGAGCAGCAGGCGCTCGCATCGCGCGGGCTGGACTTCGTGACCGATACGTACCTGCCCGAGCGGCTCGACGCGATGGGGATCGTCTGAGCGGACCACAGCAGTTAGGGGTGACCACCGGGTGGTATTCATCATGGATACCGAGCTGTCCACGTATCTGGTGACCGAGGATGCCCTCGCTGCCGCGGGGGGGACCCCGGCGGTCGTCGAGGCCGCCATCGCCGGGGGGATCGACATGGTGCAGCTGCGCGAGAAGGATCGCACCGCCCGTGAGCGCTACCGCATCGGACGGGAGGTGCGTGCGGTCTGCGCCGCGGCCGGGGTGCCGATGCTCGTGAACGACCGCGTCGATCTCGCGCTCGCGCTCGGTGCTGATGGGGTGCACCTGGGCGCGGAGGACCTGCCGGTGGCGGTCGCCCGCGAGCTGCTGGGACCGGAGGCGATCATCGGCCGGTCGGTCGATGGGGCCGATGCGGCGGCCGCCGCGGCGGCCGACGGGGCGGACTACGTCGGGGTGGGTGCGGTGTATGAGACACAGACCAAGGCCGTCTCCGATGCACAGCAGGCGGTCGGGACCGACCGCATCGAGGCCATCGCCGCGCAGGTGGAGATCCCGGTCGTCGGCATCGGGGGGATCACCGCAGCCCGCGCGGGGGCGGTGATCGCCGCCGGCGCGGCGGGGGTCGCCGTCGTCTCCGCGATCGTGGCCGACCCCGAGCCGCAGACGGCGACCCGACGGCTGCGCGCTGCCGTCGCGGAGGCACGATGACGTCGGAAGCGGCGGTCGATGCACTGCTGGGGCGGGTGGTCGAGGAGGCACCGCTGGTCGAGTCGGTGACGAACGCGGTGACCGTCGCCGACGTGGCCGCCGTGATCCGCCAGTGGGGTGCACTCCCGGTCATGGCAGATGACACCCGGGAGATCGACGCGATGGTCGGTGCGGCCGAGGCGGTGCACCTCAACATGGGGACGGTGGACGTCGACGGGGAGGCGGCGCTGGTCACCGCGATGGAGGCCGCCGCGGCGCATGATGTGCCGTCGGTCTTCGATCCTGTGGGTGTGGGCGCGACGCCGACGCGCACCGCGGTGGCCACGGCGGTCATCGAGACCGCCGCACCCACGATCATCAAGGGGAACCACGCGGAGATCAGCGCCCTCGCGGGCGCAGACGCGGAGGTGCGCGGCGTCGAGTCCGTCGGCACCTACGCCGCGATCGGCGAGACGGCCCAGCGGTGCGCGGAGGCGACCGATGCGGTGGTGGTCGCCTCGGGGGAGACGGATGTGGTCGCGACCGCCGACCGGGTGGTCAGCATCACCGGGGGCGACCCCATGCTGGGGCGGGTCGTCGGCACCGGCTGCATGCTGGGGGCCTCGCTCGCGGCGTTCGTCGCGGTGGCGCCGACCCCGCTGGAGGCGGCGGTGGCGGGGACGGTGGCGTTCGGGCGTGCCGCCGAGCTCGCGATGAGCGGTCGGTACGGCCCCATCGCGGGGCCCGCATCGTTCAAGACCCGGTTCATCGATGCGGTCGCCGGGATGCGGGAGGTCCCCATCGGGTCGCTGGAGGGGCGCCTCACGGAGGGGCCATGACGCCGGCGTCGCCCCGCCGACCGCCGTACGCACTCACGATCGCCTCGAGCGATGCGAGCGGGGGTGCAGGCATCCAGGCCGACCTCAAGGCGATGAGCGCGTTCGGGGTCTACGGGGGCAGCGTCATCGTGGGGGTGACCGCGCAGAACACCCGCGGGGTGACCGCCACGGAGGTGCTGCCGATGGAGATCATCGAGCAGCAGTACACCGCGGTCGCGGAGGACCTGCCGGTCGCGGCGATCAAGACGGGCATGCTCGCGACCCGGGAGGTCGTCACGTGGGCGAGTGAGGTGGCCATGGCCGCCGACTGCCCGGTGGTGGTCGACCCGGTGATGGTCGCCACGAGCGGCGACCAGCTGCTCGCAGACGATGCGGTCGAGGCGTACCGGGCGCTGATCGGGGCGGCGACGGTGATCACCCCGAACGCCGATGAGACGGTCGCGCTGACGGGCATCACCCCGACCGGGCCCGAGGAGCGCGCGGCCGCCGCAGCGCGATACCTCGGATGGGGGACGCAGGCGGTGCTGTTCAAGGGGGGGCATGTCGATCAGACGGGTGAGACGGTCACCGACGTGTTGGTCACCGCAGCTGGTGAGACCCGCTTCGACCACCCACGCATCGAGGGCGCGATGACACACGGCTCGGGCTGCACGCTCGCGAGTGCCACGGCGGCGCGGCTCGCGGCCGGGGATGCGCTCGCTGATGCGGTGGCGGTGGCGACCGACTACGTGCACCGTGCGGTGGCACACCCCGCGGCGATCGGGGCCAACGGGAGCGTCAACCACCTGGTGACGCCGCCGCTAGAGTAGCTCGTCGATCTCGGAGTGCTGGGTGATCTCCACGCCGTCGGCGGTGACGACGCAGAGGTTGATGCCGTTGCCCGACGCCAGGTCGCGCTCGACGGCGGACTGGATCGACTTCGCCGCCGCCGTGGTGGCCTCATCGATGCTCATCGAGGCCTCATACTCCTGCTCGAGCACACCGAGGGCGTACTGGCTGCCCGATCCACTGACGGTGTACTCCTCCTCGAGGATCGACCCCAACGGGTCGATCGAGTAGACGTGCGGCCCGTCCTCGTCGACACCGCCGAGGATCGGCTGCACGATGAGGAACGCCCCCGAGCGCAGGAAGTTGCCCAGCAACGTCGACAGCGCCTGCATGCTCATGTCCTCCCCCCGGCGTGACTCGTACAGACGCACCTCCGCCCGGATCGAGCTGATGAGCGACTGCGCCGCAGAGACCGACCCCGCGATCGTCAGCGCGCCCGTCGGGTGGATCTCCTCGACCTTCTGGACCGTCTTCGAGGACACCATGTACCCCAGGCTCGCGCGCATGTCGGTCGCCAGCACGACCCCCTCATCGGTGGTCAGGCCCACCGTGGTCGTCCCCGTCTTGACCTCCCCCTCACCGACCCCGTGCTCGCGGGCCACGGGCTGGCCGCCGAGTTCGGGGGCGAAGATCGGCTGGTGATCGGGGAACATCGGATCTGCGGGCGTGCTCATCGCATCACGCGTCGGTGGCAGCATACAGGGAGGAGGCGATTGTGCCGTATAAGTCACACCCTTCCACCCCATCCAGACCAGAAGCTACGTGTCACCCGCCGTCGTAGCTCGGGGCATGACGGACTATGCGGTCGCCCTCGAGGCGGCGTGGTTGGTGCGCGATGTGTCGGCGGTGGATGATGCGATCGGGGTCGCCGTGAGCGAGGCGGGCAAGCGGCTCAACGGTGCGGGCAAGTCCTTCGTGGACGTCTCCGTCGGAGCGACGAGCTGTCCCGCATGTGGCGAGGCGTTCGAGGCTGCGTTCGTCACCGCGGAGACCGCCCTGGTGGGGCTCATCCTGGAGCTGGATATCTTCAACGCCGAGAGCACCGACCATGCGACGCGCATCGCCAAGAAGGAGATCGGCAGCGCACTGCGGCAGGTCCCGCTGGCCGTGCTGGCCGTCGAGGCGGTCGAGGAGAGCGACACGGTTTAATATAACTCTGGGTTATCACCTGCCGATGGACCTGCCCACACCTGCGGAGCTCCGGGAGCGCCGCACAGCCACGGGGTTGACCCAGAGCGCGCTCGCGGAGGCCGCGGAGGTCTCCCAGCCGCTCATCGCCCGGATCGAGGGGGGTGATGTCGACCCCCGGCTGTCGACGCTGCGGCGGATCGTCGCGGCACTCGATGCGGCCGAGGGGGAGATCGTGCGTGCGGCGGATGTGATGACGACCGAGGTGGTCGCCGTCGCACCGGACGATGCGGTCCGCACCGCCCGGGACCGCATGATCGCTGCGGGCTTCTCGCAGGTCCCGGTGGTCGATGGGGGCCGGGCCGTGGGGATCGTCGCGAACAGTGACATCCGTCAGGTGGCCGAGCCCGAGCGCCTGGAGGGGCTGGATGTGGCGGCGATCATGCAGGAGGCGATCTCGACGACCGAACCGGAGACGCCGCTGGTCGAACTCGAGGCGAGCCTCGACCACCACGCTGCGGTGCTCGTCGTCAGTGCCGGGCGGCTCGTCGGGATCATCACGGACGCGGACCTCGCCGCCCGACTATGAGGAGAGGGTGACACCGACGTCGGTGAGCACGACCCCACCGGTGGCCTCGACCGTGCCCAGCTGGACGCCGGAGGTCGACGCACACAGTGCGGCCGCATCGTCGGGGGCGACCGCTGCGACGAAGCCGACCCCCATGTTGAACGTGCGGAACATCTCCGCATCGCTCACCTCACCCGCCTGCTGGATGAGCCCGAAGATGGGGGGTGTCGGTGGGCGCTGGGTGATGCGGAACCCCTCCGCGCCCATCCGGAACAGGTTGCGCCAGCCACCGCCGGTGATGTGTGCCGCTGCGTGGACCTCGACGGCCTGCAGTGGGTCGTACAGATCCGTGTAGATCGCCGTGGGACGCAGCAGCACCTCCCCGATCGACACCGATGGGTCGAACGGGGCGGGGTCGGTCAGCTCATGCCGGCGTGCGAGCGCCTTCCGGGCGAGGGTGAGGCCGTTCGCGTGCACCCCTGTCGCCGGGAAGCCCACGAGCGTGTCGCCCACCGCAGCACCCGCATCGAACAGCGCCGCAGGCGGGGCCACCCCCGCGGCGGTGCCCGCGATGTCCAGATCGGAGATCACCTCCGGCATCACCGCCGTCTCGCCCCCGATGAGCGGGATGCCCGCGGCGGTGACCCCCCGGTCGAGCCCGCGACCGATCGCCGCGGCGACGGCCGGGTCGGGGGCCTCGACGGCCAGGTAGTCCACGAACGCGACCGGTCGCAGCCCCGCGGCGATGAGGTCGTTGACGTTCATCGCCACGCAGTCGATCCCGATCGTGTCGTAGGTGTCCATCGCCTGCGCGACGAGCAGCTTCGTGCCCACCCCGTCGGTCACGAGCCCGAGGAGCTGCTCGCCGATGGGGACCGTCCCCGCATATCCGCCGATCTCCGCGGAGACCGCACCGACCAGCGCCGCGGTCGCATCCTCCGAGGCGGCGATGTCCACACCGGCATCGGCGTAGCTCATGGGCTCATCGGCTGTCATCGGCCGACCACCCCCAGCCGCATCATTCGACGGTCACGCTCTTTGCGAGGTTCCGCGGCTGGTCGATGTCACGGCCGGCTGCCGCGGCGATCTCATAGGCGATCAGCTGCAGCGAAAGCGTCGACAGCAGCGGGGCGGTCGTCTCCGCCGCGTCCACGGCGACACCCCAGTCGGTGAGCGACCGCCAGCGGTCGGCCGGACCGATGGCGACGACCGTCGCCCCGCGGGCCTGCACCTCCTTGACGTTCGTGACCGTCCGCGCCGGGTCGGCCCCCGGCATCAGCATCGCGTACACCACCGTCGCGTCGGTCACCAGCGCGAGCGGGCCGTGTTTGAGCTCGCCCGCGGGGAACGCCTCCGCATGCGCGTAGCTGATCTCCTTGAGCTTCAGCGCGCCCTCACGGGCGACCGGGAGGCCGAGTGCCCTGCCGATGAAGACGTGGTTGGACGCTCCCGCCGCCATCGCCGCGATCTCGTCGATCGCCGCACGCGCATCCAGCATCGCCTGGAGCTGCCCCGGCAGGGCGTCGATCGCCGCGAGCTGGCGCCGCCGCGACCCGCGGCTTTGCGCCCCCGTGGCCTCGCCGAGCGCGACGCCCACCAGCAGCAGGGTCGCGACCTGCGTGGAGAACGTCTTCGTCGCGGCCACACCGATCTCGGGGCCCGCCCGGATGAACACCGCACGGTCCGCCAGCCGGGTGATCGAACTACCCACGGTGTTCGTCACCGCGAGCGTCCCGTATCCCCGTCCCACCGCCGCACGCATCGCCGTCAGGGTGTCTGCGGTCTCACCGCTCTGTGTGACCGCGATGATGAGCGTGCTCGCGGGGTCCCAGTGCGGCCGCTCGCGGAACTCGCTGGCGACGACCGCCTCAGCGGGGATGCCGGTGGCCTCGATGACCGCCGCCGCATACGATGCGGCGTAGTGGGAGGTCCCACACCCGACCAACACCACCGAGCCGACACCGCTGAGTGGGCCCAGATCCGTCTCGAAGCGGACGGTGCCGGTGGATGGGTCCATCCGGCCACTGAGCGACTGGCGCATCGCATCCGGCTGCTCGATGATCTCCTTGAGCATGTAGTGGGCGAAGCCCCCCTTCTCTGCGACCTCCGGGTCCCACGCGATCCGGTGGAGCGACCGCGAGACGCGCTGCTCGTCGTTCGTGACCGAGACCGATGCGGGGCCCACCACGGCGATGTCCCCATCCTCGAGGTAGCGGACCGCGTCGGTGTGCTCGATGAACGCGGGCACGTCACTCGCGATGTAGCTGCCCCTGTCGCCCTCCCCCACGACGAGGGGGCTCTGCTGTCTGACGGCGTAGAGGTGGTCATCACCCGCGTAGGCGATCACGAGTGCGTAGCTCCCCGCGAGCTGCTGGGTGACCGCCGCGATCTGGGAGGTGCGCGAGCCGCCCGCGGTGGTCGCCTCCTCCAGCAGGTGCGCGATCAGCTCGGTGTCGGTCTCGCTCGTGAACGTGTGCCCCTCGAGGTCCGACCGCAGCGCGGCGGCGTTGCTGATCACCCCGTTGTGCACCACCGCGATCTCCTCGGTGCAGTCGAGCTGTGGGTGGGCGTTCGCCGCCGTGGGGGGCCCGTGGGTGGACCACCGCGTGTGGCCCATGCCGACGGTCGCCGGCGCCGTCGTGGGCAGCACCTCGCGCAGCCGCTCGAGCTTGCCCGGTGCGCGGTACGACCGCAGCCCGCCCTCGCCCAGCAGTGCGATGCCCGCGGAGTCGTACCCACGGTACGAGAGACGTTCGAGACCGTCGATGAGCACCGACAGCGCAGGGTCGTCGCCGACGTACCCGATGATCCCACACATCTCAGCGGCTCACCACCCGCGTCGCGTCCGCGACCGTGTCCCGGAGATGCGCCCCAGCTGCGACATCACAGTCGACACCGACGGCCGCGGGCGCCTCCAGCAACGCCGCCGGCCCGATCCGACTGTGATCGCCGACGACGACGACCGGGTCGACACCATCGACGCCCCTGCCGCCGCGTCCCTCCATCACGGTCGCCCGGCCGATCCGCACGTTCTGGCCGATCACGCTCGTCGCGACCGTCGCTGCGGCCTCGATGTGGCTGTCCGGCATGATCACACTGTCCTCGATGCTCACCTGGGGGCCGATCGTGACGTTCGCACCCACGTCGACGTCGCCGCTGAGCACCGCATGTGGGCCCACCCGGACATCCGCTGCGACCGTCACCCCCGGACCGATCACCGCGGTGGGCGCGACCGATGCGGTCTCATCGATCGCCGGCTCCCGGTGCAGCGTCGCGCCCACCGTGAGCAGGTCGCCCGGTGCGGTGACATCCACCCACCGGCCGTCGGTGACGACCGCGGCGACACCCGCATCGGTGATGCACCGCTCGATCGCGGCGACGAGCGAGAGCTCACCGGCCACATCGGGGCTGAGCTCCTCGATCACGGTGAAGATCGAGGGGTCGAAGCCGTAGATCCCGGCGTTGATCAGCCCACTCGTCGTCTGCGTGGGCTTCTCATCGATCGCCGTGACGAACCCATCCTCGACGGCGACGACCCCGTAGGCGACCGGATCGTCGACGGAGGTGACGGCCATCACCGGCGTCTGCTCGGCCGTGCTGTCGATCACCGCCGCGATGGCCGCCGCATCGACGATCTGGTCGCCGTTGAGCACGAGGAACGCATCCTCGACGGTCCCCGCAGCCTGCGCCACCGCATGCGCGGTGCCGAGCTGATGCTCCTGGTCGACGTACGTGACCGGCACATCGAACCGCGTACCGTCACCCACATACTCGCGGATGCGGTCGGCCTTGTACCCCACGACCAGGGTGATCGTATCCACCCCCGCCGCGGTCGCCGTCTCGATGACGTGCGCGAGGATCGGTCGCGCCGCGACGGGGAGCATCGGCTTGGGGCGGTAGGCCGTGAGCGGCCACAGACGGCGGCCAGCGCCCGCCGCGAGGATCACCGCGTGCATGAGACCAGAACGCACATGGAGATGTTCAATCTGTTGCACCGTCCCCCAGCAGGTCGCCCTTGACGACGGTCCCCGGCAGGATCGTCCGGCCCGGCCCGATCCGCGTCCCGGGCATGATGGACGTGTTGACGCCCGTTTTGACCCCGTCTCCGATGACCGCACCCAGCTTGCGCCGATCCGTCGCGAGCTGTGACTCGCCGACGCCGATGGTGACCGGTGCCGCATCGTGCCGGAGGTTCGCGATCACCGTCCCCGCACCCAGGTTCACGCCCGCCCCGATGAGCGAGTCGCCCACGTAGGACAGATGCGGGATCGCCGTCTCCGCCATGATGACCGACGCCTTGACCTCGACCGCATGCCCCAGGTGGACACCGGCGCCGATGACCGTGGGACCGCGGAGGTAGGTCATCGGGCCGATCTCCGCATGGGGACCGATCGCGACCGGGCCGCTGATCTGCACGCTGGGGTCGACCGTCGCAGACGGGTCGATCGCGCTGTCATCCCAGCGTGACAGCAGGCCATCGATCGCCGCGAGGTACGCCGCAGGTGTGCCGACGTCGTACCACATCCCGGTGTACCGGGCCACATCCACACTGCGGCCATCGGCCAGGGCGTGGTCGAACACCGCGGTCAGCTCCAGCTCGCCGCGGGCGCTCACCGCCACCTCCTCCAGGTACGGGAAGACCGCCGCATCGAAGCGGTAGCCGCCGAGGTTCACCAGGGGGCTGGGTGGATCGCTGGGCTTCTCGATCACCTCGCGCAGCTGTCCGGCCGCATCGACATCGATGACGCCGTAGCGCTGTGGCTCATCGACCTCCATCGCGCACACCGACCATCCCGACCCCGCCGCGAGCGTCTCGATGAACGACGCCTCAACGACCATGTCACCGTTGAGCAGCATGAAGGGGCCCGCCACCGTCTCCGCGACCTGTGCGAGCGCATCCGCGGTGCCACGTCGGTCGGGCTGGTGGATGTAGATGACCGGGGTCGCCGCGACGGCTGTGCCCACCTGCTCGCGGATCTGCTCACCCAGATGATCGATGACGATGATGATCCGCTCCACATGCGGTGCGACCTGCGCACACAGCCGACCGAGGACGGTCGTCTCACCCAACGGCAGGAGCGCCTTCGGGCGGGTGTCCGTCAGCGGCCGCAGCCGCCGGCCCCGCCCGGCGGCGAGAATGACCGCATCCATACCCGCCGGACCGAGCCCGTGTACATCAAGGCTCTGGTGAACGGTCCTGAAACGTTGCGCAGCTGCGTGAACTCACCTGAAACGTCACCGAGGGGGGCGAAACGGGCGGAACTCACCCGAACGCTCTGTCCCGTTTATGCACCGGTCGGACATGGGGAGAGGTACGATGTCCACCTCCACGCGCCCACCGGTGTGGGTCGAGGCGCTGCGTCGCTGGACGGTGCCTGCGCTCCGGCAGGCGGCGTTCTGGCTGGCGGTGCTGCTGCCGATCGCGTACATCCCGCTGCTGCTCGAGGGGCTCGAGGGGGCGCGCATGGGGCTGTTCGTGGTGCTCGCGGCGCTCAACCTCCTGGCGATCGTCGTCGGCTCCGATCACACACCCACGGTCTGAGCGAGGATCTCCCAGCCGGTCCGTGCACCCTCGAGCAGCAGCCCGACGACCGCATCCGCCCCGCCGAGGTCCACCGCGAACTGCGGCAGCAGGTACGTGACGAACGCCACCGAGGCGATGATCGACCCGATGTTCGTCGCCGCGACGATCAGGATCAGCCGGAACAGCGGGATCGCCCGCAGCTCACCCACGATCTGGCGAAGCGGGCGGCTCTCATCACCCAACAGCTCGTTCATCCGCCCGATGTCGGCGATGTTCACCGGGGTGCGTCGAAGCTCGAGATAGCCCGCGATCCACCCCGGCGCGAGCAGCGGGTTGACCGAGGTGAGCCAGGCGATCGCCCCACCGGCGAGCGCTGCGTCCCACCGTGCACCGGCGAGCCGTGCGAGCCCGCCGGCGGCGACACCGTTGATCAGGAACCACGCGAGGAAGATCTGCATCACGATCGCATCGGCCGCCGGCGAGAGTGCGAGCAGCACGAACGTGCCGATGGCCACGGCGCTGATGCTGACACCGACGCCCTCGGCGATCGGGAGCCGCCGGCGCGCACGACCCGTCAGCGTCGCCTTCGGCGGCAGTCCGCTGGGCTCGCGGAGGTGGGCCGTCACCCCCGGGAGGTGTCCGGCGCCGAGGACCGCCACGACGTCATCGTAGCGCGCGGACAGCTCGCGCAGCTCGTGGGCGAGATACGCATCACGCTCATCGATCAGCGCCTCCGCACCGCGCGGGGAGAACCGGCGGAACTCCTCGAGCATCTGGGCGACGAGGTCCCCATCGGTCAGCTCCGCGGGTGACAGCTCCGCCAGGTCGACGCCCGCCGCATCCACGCGGGCGCCCGCGACGGTGCCGACGGCCCCCCCGAGGGTCACCCCCACCGTCGCCGAGCCCACCACCAGAATCAGAAGGGGTGACAGCAGCTCGGTGACGAGCGGCGACGCCCCACCGGCGACCGTGAGCACCACCACCGCTGTCCCGACCCCGACGGCGACCTGCGGCGCACGCATGCGGTGGCTCACCACCACCGCGCCCGTCACGACCAGGCCGGCGAGGGCGACGGGCGCGAGCACCGACGCCGGCGTGCCGGTGAGGGTGATCGCGAGTGCGATGAGCGGCCCGATGAGCACCGCCCCCACCGCGGCCGTCGCACCGGCGGCACCCGCGGGGGTGCCCACCGCGACCAGCAGCCCACCCAGCATCTCGAGCCGCTCGCGACGGCGCATCTTCGTCCAGAAGCGCTGCATCGTCACCGCGATGTCCCGGTCGATGAGCGCGGGGATCGCCGAGTCCGCGAGGGTCTCCTCGAGCGCGGTGACCTCTGCGGTCACCGCATCGATATCGCGG
>JAVLBV010000130.1:0-1254 GCA_031580685.1 Haloquadratum sp.
CGCAGAGCGCGATGAGGCGGTGGTGTGGGAGGAGTACACCCACCTCGCCTCCGGCTCGACACGCGTGCAGGGGGAGCCGATCGTCGTCGACACGGGCATGAACATCTCCGCGCTGCAGGCGCGGCTGGCGGGCGTCGAGGAGATCGTCGGAGGCGTCGCGCGCACGCGGACGCAGCTGCGGTTCGTCTACGCGTACAACGCGGAGCCGGCGGGGGACGGACACGCGTACGCGGGCCGGGTGCGGCTCACCCGCGAGCTGCGCATCGCCGGCAACGCCTACTGGGTCGCCGGCGACCCCACCGCGTCGGTCACCGAGCAGACCCGCATCACCGCGCGGCCCGCACCCGCGGAGACCGACCTGCAGATGGTCACGGGGATGGGTGTGATGGGCGGGAGCGTCTGGCTGCTCGCGCTGGGGGTGGTGGTGTACCGCCGCCGGCTGCCGCCGGTGGAGGAGCTCGCGCTGGAGGCGGAGCGGCGCACGCTGGAGGCGTGGGTCTCGGAGGGGACGTTCACCCAGGAGTCGGACGTGCAGTACGTGAGCGTCCGCTCGCTGCGTGACCTGGTGGACATCGCGATCGACAGCAACCGGCGGGTGCTGCACGACCCGGCGGTGAAGGTGTACACCGTCGCGATCGAGCACCGTGTGTACATCTTCGAGGAGTCGCTCGTGGGCCGGCGCTGATGCGCCTGCGTGCGGCGGCCTCCGACGGGCTGTTCGCGGTGCTGCTAGTATTCGGGGTGCTCGTCGTCGTCGGCGCGGTGACGGGCCACCCGCTCACGCTGGGGTACGTCGCGACCGACAGCATGGCCCCCGGCCTGCAGTCGGGTGATGGGTTCATCACGCTCTCGCCGCTGGTCACCGGCGCGCCGGGGGTGGGCGACGTCGTCGTCTTCCACGTGGGTGATGCGGACGCGGGCACCACCGTGCATCGGGTCGTCGACCGCACGCCGGAGGGGTACATCACCAAGGGCGACAACAGCGCGTTCACCGACCAGGCCGGTGGGATGCCCCCGGTGGCGCCCCAGCAGGTCGTCGGCGGGGTGCTCACCGTCGGCGGGCGGGTGGTGGTGCTGCCGCTGTACGGCCACCTCGCGCGCACCGTCGGCGCCGTGCTGACCGCCGGCGTGGGGCTGCTGGGGCTGGGGGCGTACCCCGGGGCGGGGCTCACCCTGGCGATCGCCGCAGGCGGGCTCACCCTCGTCGTCCTCGCGGGCACCGCGGGGGTGCTCGCGGAGCCGTCGCGCTCGCGC
>JAVLBV010000131.1:0-1252 GCA_031580685.1 Haloquadratum sp.
GAGCGTGACGACCAGCTCGGTGAGCGAGCCGTTGGGGACGGGCACACGGATCGCCATCCCGTCGAGCTTGCCCGCCAGCTGCGGGAGGATGTCCGTCGCCGCCGCGGCCGCGCCGGTCGTCGTCGGGAGGATGTTCTCCGCGGCGGCGCGGCCGCGGCGGGGCTTGGCCATCGGCCCATCCAGCAGCTGCTGGCTGCCGGTGTACGCGTGCACCGTCGTCAGCATGCCGTGGTCGATGCCGAAGGTCGCATCGAGCACCTGCGCGATCGGGGTGACCGAGTTCGTCGTACACGAGGCGTTGGAGACGACGTCCTCGCCGGCGTAGCGGTCGTGGTTGACCCCGTAGACCAGCTGTGTGACGGGCGTGTCCCCGCGCGGCGGCGCGGAGATGATCACCTTGCGTGCGCCCGCCTCCAGATGCATCGCCGCATCCTCATGCGTGCGGAAGATGCCCGTGCACTCGAGGACGACGTCCACGTCGTGCTCGGCCCACGGCAGCGTGGTGGGGTCGCGCACCTGCAGCAGCGCCGCATCGACCGCCTCGGTCCGCAGCCGCCCATCGGACAGCTCGACGGAGTCGTCGCGGCCCATCACCGTGTCGTACTCGGCGAGGTACGCCATCTGGGCGGGCTCCATCACGTCGTTGATCGCGACCAGCTCGACGTCGGGGTACCGCGGCAGCGCCCGCACCACGTTCCGGCCGATGCGCCCGAAGCCGTTGAGCGCGATCCGCACCGGCGAAGAGTTACTCATATCCGAGTATTCACCCACGCGGTATATCAAGCCCCCGCCATCGCCTCGGACGTGGGAAGGGTTTACATCCGAACGGGGGCCACCTCCGGTATGCCATTCGACCCTGACGACCCGTTCGACCGGTTCCTGCGTGACGTCGACCGTGCGGTCCGCGAGGGGCCGATGGGGCGGCACCGGGGGTGGAGCGACCGCTCGGGGTTCCACTCCGAGACCCATCTGGACGCCACCAGCGACGGCGAGTGTGTGCGGATCACCGGTGACCTGCCCGGCATCGAGAAGGCGGACCTGCAGATCCGCTGCGACGGCGAGGTGGTGACGATCTCCGCCAGCGGCGAGCGCCGGCAGTACGACGAACGCCTCGAGCTGCCCGAGACCGTCGATGAGCACAGCGGCACCGCGCGCTTCAACAACGGCGTCCTCGAGATGACTGAGGTGATCTCAGGTGGGGTCGTGTCACCACGGTCCTCATCGACCCTGCTGGGTGAGGGGGTGGGCTCAG
>JAVLBV010000132.1:0-1232 GCA_031580685.1 Haloquadratum sp.
AGACTCACTGCAGGCTGCGATCCACGAGACCCCGGTCACCGTCTGGGTCGGCAAGGGTGAGGCGGCCGCGGTCATCGCTGATGCGCCACTCGTCGAGGGTGCGGTCGCTGCGGCGGTCACCGCGACCGATCCCGATGCGGACCTCGCCCGGGTGCGCGAGGAGGCCGAGCGGGCCGGCGGCTGAGGCCGCCGTCGAGAGGCGGCACTCCCGCGGCGACGGCCCGTCTCACCGACACCCGGTCATGTCGCCTCGAGCAGGTCGATGACCGCCTCGCGGTCCGTGGCGGCGACGGCCGCCTCCGCCAGTGTGCTCGCCGCGGTGGCGTCGACCGCCTGCACCGCCGCCTTCACCGCGGGCACCGACACCGGCGCGACCGACAGATCGGTGATCCCCAGCCCCACGAGCACCGGCACCATCTCGGGGTCGCCCGCGAGCTGCCCGCAGATGTGCACGGGGGTCCCGGCTGCCTCGCCCGCCGCGGCGACCATCGCGATCGCCCGGAGGACCGCCGGGTGCCGCGCGTCCACCAGCCCACCGAGCCCACCCGCCTCGCGGTCTGCGGCCATCACGTACTGCGTCAGGTCGTTCGTCCCCAGGCTGAGGAAGTCGCAGCGTGCGGCCAGCTCCTCGGCGATGAACACCGCCGCAGGTGTCTCGATCATCGTCCCGATCGCGGGCCGACGCGCCGCCTCGCCCCGCTCGCGGACCGTCGCGACCGCTGCATCCACCTGCTCGGTCGCCCACGCGAGCTCCTCGACGGTGCTGACCATCGGGAACATGCAGCCGACCCGCCCCGCATCCGCGGTCGCGGCGGCGGTGACGATCGCCTCCAGCTGCGTCGTGAACTCCGCTCGGTGTGGCTGCCGCGACAGCCGGATGCCGCGCGGGCCCAGCATCGGGTTCGGGCCCGCCTCCACGGGCAGCGAGGTCACGGGCTTGTCGCCACCGACATCCAGCGTGCGGATGATCACCTCCGCCCCGTCGAACACGTCGATCACCGCGGCATAGCTCGCCGTCTGCGTGGCCGCATCGGGCGGCTGCTCGCGCTCGAGGAACAGCGCCTCCGAGCGGAGCAGCCCCACCCCATCGGCGCCGGCGTCTGCGGCCGTCTGTGCATCCGCCGGCCCCGTCACGTTCGCGGCGACCTGGACCGCCACCCCGTCTGTGGTCTGCACGGGTGCGTCGATCACCGGGTGCTGTGTGCCCACGCGCCGGTCGACCTCCGCGCGCG
>JAVLBV010000133.1:0-1212 GCA_031580685.1 Haloquadratum sp.
GCGCGACGGCCACTGGACCTGCCGTACATCCCGGGGATGCTCGCGTTCCGCGAGGGGCCGGCCATGAGGGCGGCGATGCTGGATGCACGGCTGTCGCAGAGCGACGACCTGGACGTCGATGCGACGGACGTCCGCTGGCCACGCTCGCTCGACATGAACGACCGCGCGCTGCGGCAGATGGTGATCGGCCTCGGGGGGACCACGGGTGGGATGCCCCGTGAGGATGGCTTCCTGCTGACGGCCGCATCGGAGCTGATGGCCGTGCTGTGTCTCTCCGACGATCTCGGCGACCTCAAGCGGCGTGTCGCGCGCATCATCGTGGCGTACGACAGCGAGGGTGCACCCGTCACCGTCGATGACATCGATGCGACCGGTCCCGTCACGATGCTGCTGAAGGATGCGATCATGCCGAACATCGTCCAGACGATCGAGGGGACCCCCGCGTTCATCCACGGTGGTCCGTTCGCCAACATCGCCCATGGGACGAACTCGCTCATCGCGGACAAGGCCGCCTTCGGGCTGGGTGACTACCTCGTGACCGAGGCCGGCTTCGGCTCGGACCTCGGCGCGGAGAAGTTCATGGACATCGTCTGCCGCTTCGGTGAGATGACCCCGGATGCGGTCGTGCTCGTCTCGACGGTCCGCGCGCTGAAGTACCACGGGCTGGACATGTGGCCCGCGGACCTCGACGCGATCGTCGCCGCGGATGAGGATGCGATCGTCGCGGGCTTCGAGAACCTGGACAAGCACGTGCGGAACCTCCAGAAGTTCAACGTCCCCGTCATCGTCTGCGTGAATCGCTTCCCCGATGACACCGATGCGGAGATCGAGGTCGTCCTCGAGCACTGTCGCGATGACCTCGGGGTCGCCGCGGCCGAGTCGCAGATGTTCGAGAAGGGCAGCGATGGTGGGGTCGACCTGGCCGAGGAGGTCATCGCCGCGGTCGACTCCGGAGCGGCCGCGGATTTCGAGCACCTGTACCCCTTGGATGCGCCGATCAGGGAGAAGATCGAGACGATCGCGACAGAGATCTACGGGGCGGGTGGGGTCACCTACTCCAAGCAGGCGAACGCGGACATCGCGAAGATGGAGGAGCTGGGCTTCGGGGAGATGCCGATCTGCATGTCGAAGACGTTCCACTCCTTCAGCGATGACCCCCGTAAGAAGGGCGCACCGACGGGGTGGGAACTCGAGGTCCGCGAGCTGTACCCC
>JAVLBV010000134.1:0-1212 GCA_031580685.1 Haloquadratum sp.
CCCAGCCAGCGCATCACCGTGGCGCACACCGGGGAGTCGATGGACTCCCTCAACCGGCAGGCCGTCGAGCTGGTCGACCTCGAGACCTGCCTCCGCGAGGCGACGTTCGTCACCGTGCACACCCCGCTGACGCCCGAGACGGAGGGGCTGCTCGGCGCCGACGAGCTCGCACTGCTGGCCGACAGCTACCTCATCAACTGCGCGCGGGGGGGCATCATCGACGAGGCGGCACTCGCCGATGCGCTCGCAGACGGGACCGTCGCCGGGGCGGGGCTGGACACCTTCGCCGACGAGCCGATCGATGCGGAGCACCCACTCGTGGGCATCGAGGAGGCGGTGCTGACGCCGCATCTGGGTGCCTCGACGGTCGCCGCACAGACCGACGTGTCCGCGTCGGTCGCACAGCAGGCGCTCGCGGCGCTGGCGGGCGAGCCGGTGAGCCATGCGATCAACGCCCCCTCGGTCGATGAGACGGTCTACCAGCAGATCCGCCCGTACGTCGAGCTCGCGGTGACCGCAGGCACGATCGCCGCCCAGCTGCTGGAGGGGCGCATCGGCACCGTCGAGGTGAGCTACGCGGGCGAGATCGCCGCCGAGGACGTCGAGATCATCACCGCCGCGGCACTGCAGGGCGTCTTCGAGCCGCTGGAGTGGCAGGTCAACACGGTCAACGCCCCGCGCATCGCCGCCGACCGCGGCATCGAGGTGACCGAGACGAAGTCACGCCAGTCGGCGGACTTCCAGTCGCTCATCGGGGTGACCGTCGGCGACGGCGAGACCGAGCTGGGCGTCTTCGGCACGCTGTTCACCGGCGATGAGCCGCGGATCGTCCGCATCGACGAGTACCGCGTGGATGCGATCCCGCACGGGCGGATGCTCGTGGCGACGAACGCCGATGCGCCCGGGGTGATCGGCTTCATCGGCACCGTCCTCGGCGAGCACGCGATCAACATCGCGGGGATGTACAACGCCCGCCGCGACGAGCCCGGTGGCGAGGCGATGACGGTCTACTCGCTCGATGACCCGATCCCGCCGGAGGTGGAGGCGGTCCTCGAGGAGGACGACCGCATCATCGATGTGACGTACCTGGAGCTGTAGGACGGTCAGGCCGAACGGAAAAGGGCGCGCTGGTCGTTCAGATGACGCGGTTCTGCAGGTAGTCGAGGTGCTTCGCGTTGTAGACGATCTTCACCTCGTCCTCCGCAGGTGAGC
>JAVLBV010000135.1:0-1200 GCA_031580685.1 Haloquadratum sp.
CGCCGCCCGCCTCGCGGATGGGCTCGCGGGGCATCCGGGCGTGACGGTGCCCACCCCCGAGACGAACATCGTCCAGCTGCGGACCGAGGGGCCGACCGCCGCGGGGCTCGTCGATGCCGCAGCGGACGCCGGCGTGCTGTGCGGGGCGCCCGCGCCGGATGTGGTGCGGCTGTGCACGCACCGGGATGTGTCGACAGCCGACATCGACACCGCGATCGAGCGGCTCGGTCGGGTCCTCGGCGACCGCTAGCCGCACATAGATTTATTGACAGCTGGGGCGACGGCCGTTGTATCAGCCATGACACAACGCACACGGCGACAGGTCCTCGGCGGTGCCGGGGCGGCGGCGATGGTCGGGGTCGCCGGCTGCACCACGGGCGATGAAGGTACGACAGCGGAGCCAGCACAGCTGACGGAGGCGATCGGCGACGGGGAGCTCATCCTCGCGACGACGACCTCCACGTACGACACGGGGCTGCTCGATGCGATCGTCCCCACGTTCGAGTCGGCCTTCGGGATGACCGTGAAGATGCTGCCGCAGGGCACGGGTGCGGCGATCGAGACCGCTCGCAACGGCGATGCGGACGTGCTGTTGGTCCATGCGCGTAGCGCATGGACCAACAGGGACGGCTGGTTGCTCGTGCAGCGGGGCAACCAGTACCACCTGCAACCCGTCGAGCACGATGCTGATGCAGATGCCCTTGTGGTGCAGTGGGATGAAGCGGCTGAGTACTACGAAGACCACGCTGGCGCGATGCGCACGTTGCACGGCATCCCATTCGGGCTCGCGTGCGATCAGGCGCGGCCGGTGGTGGATGCCGATGCCGCCAGCAAGGTCTCCGCGGTCGACAAGAAGCTGACCGATGGCGGCGATATCGCCAACGAGCGGATGACATGGAAGGACGTCATCGAGCGCTTCCAGGTGGGATATGTCGACCGACAGGATGGCCGCAACTGGATCGTCAACCCGTTTCACCGCGCGTCTGACGAGGACGACGTGGTCGATATCCGCCCCACGATGCGCCTCTTCCGTCATGCGAGTTCACCCGACACGCCGCGGAAGGCCGCCAAGAACGCCGTCGAGGCTGAGCGCGCCAACCAGGGCATGGACTTCGGCTCGCTCATGCAGATCGGGACCATCTTCGGGGCGTTCATGCTGGGTGCCATCACCGTCGAGTACATCGCCGGGGGCTCCGGCGG
>JAVLBV010000136.1:0-1195 GCA_031580685.1 Haloquadratum sp.
ATCATCGGCTTCGTCGTCGCCGTCGCACTCCGGGGGACGTCCGTCCGATGAATCGCGCAGTGAACGTCGCGCTGGTCGTGCTGGTGCTGTTCGTCGGCGTCGTCGCCGCCTCCAGCATCGGCGTGACCGGCGACCTGCCCCTGCAGACGACGACCGGCTTCCAGGTCACGCTTGAAAATCCTGGGACGTTCCCCGCCGCCAGTCCGTTCCCCGCCTCCGGCGACACGATCAGCCTGGCGTCGGGGACCGTGACTGCAGCCGGTGCAGGCGAACTGAAGATACCGAACGGCGGAAGTCTGACCGGGACGACCACGGAACTCGAGGAGATTGACCTGCAGTCGACGACCGCGGAGGTCGACCCGACGGATAAGCCCCAGTTCGACATAAGCGGCGACGTGACCGCGATCGGCGTCGAGGACACCCTGACCGTCGAGGACGGGAACGCCGACTTTGATTATACCTCGACCGGGTCGTTCGACTTGACGCTGCGAGGTCTTCCCGCCTCGACTGGCATCGTCGCGCTGGACAGCGGTGGACAGCAGCTGGGCGCAGGGACGTCCGACGGGTCGGGGACGGTCACGCTGACCATGACCGCGACGGGCACGAACACCGCGCAGCTGCTGACGAACGACGCACCGGCGCTGTCGAATCTCGCACCTGACGGGACGACCGAGACGGACCCCGACGTGCAGCTGTCCGTCGACGTCGACGACACCTCGTTCACGAAGCTGGGTAGTGACAGCGTCGACGTCGAGTTCTACGACGCGTCCGACGACAGCCAGATCGGAACTACGCAGACGATCACGTCCGCCTCGACGGTCACGCAGACGTGGACGCAGACGGCGAACGGGAACTTCGACTGGTACGTCGAGGCGACCGATCAGTACGGTCGCACCACCACCTCGCAGGACCAGTCGTTCACGCTGGCCGAACCTGCACCGGTCCTGTCGAACGAATCGCCTGCGGACGGGGCGAACGTGAACGATCCCCCGCTGGACCTGTCCATCGACGTCGAGGACGTCGGCCTGGGTGATTATGACGCGGTCGACGTCGAGTTCTACGACGCGTCGGACAACAGCCAGATCGGGGCGACGCAGATACTGTCGTCGAACGGGACCGCGACCGTGACCTGGACCATCGCGATGACGAACACGAGCGCGATCAGCGGGGCGACGAGCTTCTCGGCGGCCTCCTG
>JAVLBV010000137.1:0-1187 GCA_031580685.1 Haloquadratum sp.
GCAACCGTGGTCATACGGATTCCTTGCTGAGCATGCGGCATGAGTCTAGCCGTCCGTGTGGAGCAAGGGAGGTGACGCAGGTTGACCATGGACACATCACTGCGATGAGGGGACCGTCCCCAATCGGCCGTGGGTGAATCGGGGAGGGTCTGATCTGGACTTGTCCTCGAACCGATTGTGATGCGGCTCAGTACCGACGCGGCAGGAACGCGAACCCCGCGAGGAACACCACCGACAGCACCGACACGATGAACACGCCCCACAGGCCGCTGACGAGCCGCTCGAACGCCGCGATCTGTGCGGTCTGCGCCGCATACACCGACCGGTCCGCGACGAGCTGCAGGCGCGCCCCGTCGGCGATGTGCACCACGTACGACTTTGCACCGAGCGTCACCTCCTCCCCGGGTGCCAGCTGCGTCTCGGTCGTCCGCTCCGCACGCCACGCCAGCTGCACGCCGTCGGCATCGACCTGCTCGACCACCCGTGCCTGCCCGTCGTACGTCACCACCGAGCCCTCCTGGACCGTCACCGTCTCGGGGTCGAAGTACGCCGCGGCGGGCACGAGCACGTTGTCATCTCGGACGACGTAGCGCTCGCCGCCGATGGTGACGACCTCGCCGGTCGCGTCGGGGTCGGCGGCGAGCACCGCCTCCTCGTCGACGACCGCCGTCAGCCGTGCGCGGTCACCGTCGACGCGGACGGTGTACGCCTGCCCGCCCAGGGTGACCTCCCCGTCGGCGGCCCACGTCTCGGTGTACCGCGCATCGGCCTCCGTGCGCTCGAGCGTCGCGCCCGCGGCGTCGACCGCCGTCAGCGTGTACGCCTCCCCGCCGACCGTGGCGGTCTCGCCCGCGGTGAGCTCGACGGCGGGGTCGGCGATCGTGATCTGCGGTGTCGCGGCGGTCGCGACCAGCGCATACGCGCCCACCGCCGCGAGCAGGAACAGCCCGATCAGCACCGCCGCAGCACGTCGTTGCATGGCTGCGGATGGGCACACCGGTGGTATGGCCATTACGGTCTGCCGGACCACCGGCTGGCCGGTCGAGGAGAAGCCACGGGCCGGATTTGAACCGGCGATGGTCCGCTCTGCAGGCGGATGCGTTCGGCCAGACTCTGCCACCGTGGCACAGTATGAGTCGACACCACACCGGCATCGCTGTTGCGATGTCGTCACTCAGGCTGCGATA
>JAVLBV010000138.1:0-1166 GCA_031580685.1 Haloquadratum sp.
TCGGCGAGCCGATCGAGCCGGACGTCGGTGGCGAGGTGCTGCTGAAGATGGGTGACAACATCACCACCGACCACATCCGGCAGCTGCACGTAGACGCTCCCGAGGTACAGCGGCAGGACGACGATGAGGAAGGAGTTCGCGAGCGCCGCGACCATCCGCGCGATCGCGAGCGCCAGGATCTGCCCGTCGAGGTCGAGTCTCACACGACGCCTCTCAGATACACGAGCACAGATGCTCCGTCAGGGATTTGAACCCTGGTCATTGCCGTGAGAGGGCAATATGATTGGCCGGACTACACCAACGGAGCTTGTCCAGAGTCGGACATTCGTGGTGTAAACGATTACGTTTCGTCGCGCGGGTGCGTGACGGTCCCATCGACGGCTGGCCGCCACGGACCGCCCCCAGCGGCACTGTCCCCCCGAACGGGTCGCAGTCTGCACCGGGCCTCTCGGCCGCTCACCGCCTGCGGCGGTACTCGACGAAGCTGAACCCCTCGTGCTGCTCCCGCTCGACCTCCGTCCACTGCGCTGGGTCGAGATCGGGGAAGTGCCGGTCGCCGCTGACGGACCGCTCCAGCTCCGTCAGCAGCACGCGGTCGGCCGCATCGATCGTCTGCTCATAGACCGCCGCGCCGCCGATGATGAACACCGTCTGCACCCCGCGCGAGCGCGCGTCCTCCCGCGCCAGCCGCATGGCCGCATCCACCGAGCCCGCGAGCTGCGTGCCCGGCGGTGCAGCCTCCAGCCGCCTGGAGAGGACGATGTTCGTCCGCTCCGGCAGGGGCCCCCCGAGGGCATCCACGATCGACTCGAACGTCCGCCGGCCCATGACCACCGGATGTCCCACGGTGACCTGCTTGAACCGCCGGAGGTCCGCGGGCAGGTGCCACGGCATCGTCCCCTCACGTCCGATCACCCCGTTGGCTGCGACCGCGGCGATGAGTGCGATCTGCACGCTCACTCGGCCACCGCGAAGCGGAGCGGTCCGGCCGGGTCGTACCCCTCGAGCTGGATGTGCTCGACGCGCAGGTCATCGATCGGGACGTCCTCGACCCGCAGCTGTGGCCGCGAGCGGGGGGTGCGTGCGAGCTGCTCGAGCAGCCCCGGGACGTGGTCGAAGTCCGGTCGTGACTCCGCCGGTGCGGTCTGCTCCACCCAGGCTGCGAC
>JAVLBV010000139.1:0-1144 GCA_031580685.1 Haloquadratum sp.
GCATCTGCGCCTTCGTCGGCACGGGCTCGCCCGCAGCGAACACCTGATAGGGCACGTGGCGGTCCTCGCGCGCCTCGTCCACCTCGTTGAAGCCATCATCAACGTCGCGGTACTCCTCGCGGGGTGTCTCAAGCAGGCGGATGGCGTCCTCGAGGGGTTCATCCCCGGGTTGCGCGGCGTCAGACTTTGCCATGTTGTAGGCTTGGTTGTAGTCTGACTGCTGAAACGCACGCAGCTCGTCAGCTGAGAGGTTCGTCACCTCCTCGATACGATCGTGCAGCTGGCCAGGTGTGAGCTCATCGTCGGGTGGGTCATCCGGGATCCCGTAGACCATGCTTGTGGTGAGGGGTGGACTACTATAATATATTATGTCCGCCGAACGAACGAACAACGGACTAATCTTTGTTTACAATCTCGTTGATTCTGCTAACTGACAGGTCTTCCATCTCTGCGATGTCCCGTTGGCTGAGGTCTGAGTTTTCGTAAAGCTTCTTAAGATACTTGTCTCGAGTATACCGCTTCACCTCTTCGGGATCCTCGACCTCACCCTCGACATCAAAGACCTGGCCCTCTTCGACAAGCTGCACTTTCTTGTCGTCAACATCTGCCTTGACCGGAAGGTAGGTCACATCTGGGAACGACAGGGTTTCCATCAGGATCGGGTTTGTCTGCCCATCGTAGTCGCCCACACCCACCTCATGGACACGGGCGAAGCCACGGTGTGTCACCTGGATCCAGATGTCGGCCAGCTCCAAGCCACGCTTGTCCAGTGCGGACCGGGTGGGCAGCGTGAGGATTGAGGTAATCTGGCGGTAGCGCATGGTCTGCCAGAGGTTCCAAAAGTCGACGTTCTTCTTCGACATGGACCTGCGGCTGTCCAGCTGCTCAGCCTCATCCATGATTATGACGGAACCCGGAGGGTTGTCCTTGTACAGCTCGACGAACTCTCTCGGGTGAAGAGTCACCTGTGAGGCATCAAAGCCCCACTCATCAAAGTGCAGCGCCAGCCACAGCGCTAGCGTGGTCTTCCCCGTGCCAGTCTGCGAGTCCCGGCTGGTGATAATGATTTTGAGGTCACGCCTCTGTCTCTTCCTCTTCCTGAACATCTGCCATAACCAGCTCGAAGGCATCATCCAGTGACTCG
>JAVLBV010000013.1:0-26758 GCA_031580685.1 Haloquadratum sp.
CGCCGAGGTGATCTGCGAGGAGCCGATGTCGGCGACCATCGACTCGATCGTCTGTGACTCCATCGCGAACGTCAGCTCTGGTGATGGGTGTCATGGTGCCATTCCAGCACCTGCTCGGAGATGTGCGGTTCCAGTGCATCGTACGCGTACGGTAAGGGATCGAGTTCGTATGTCATATCTACCACCACCGTCCCATGGTCGCAAGTCCCAATAAGGCTTCATACTGCACCACTCACGCATCGCCGCGGGCCGCCTCGAACATCGCGAGCGCCGCCTCACGACGCTGGCTGTGCTCGACGATGGGTGCGGGATACGCCGGTGCGACCTCCGATCGGACCGACGGCTCCAACTCGTGCCACCCGTGGATCTGTGCGGGCGTCGCCTCTGCCAGCTCGGGGACGTACCGCTTGATGTACACCGCCTCGGGATCGTACCGCTCCCCCTGGGTCATCGGGTTGAAGATCCGGAAGTACGGCTGCGCGTCCGTGCCCGTCGAGGCTGCCCACTGCCACCCCCCCGTGTCGTTGGCGGTGTCGTGGTCGACGAGCTTCTCGCGGAAGTGGTCGTAGCCCTCCCGCCAGTCCAGCAGCAGGTCCTTCGTGAGGAACGAGGCGACGATCATCCGGACACGGTTGTGCATGTACGCCTCCGCACGCAGCTGACGCATCCCCGCATCCACGATCGGGTAGCCCGTCTCCCCACGCTTCCACGCGGCGAGTGCCTCCGCATCATCACGCCATCCGATGGGGTGCGCATACGTCCGGTAGTCCCTGCTGACCACATGGGGATGGTAGAACAGCACCTGTGTGTAGAACTCCCGCCAGGCCAGCTGAGACTGGAACGCCTCGACCGCCTCGCGTGCGGACGCGTCGGGTGCCGCCGCACGGGCTTCCTGAGTCGCCGCGTACACGGTGCGGATGCCCACGGTCCCGTACTTCAGGTCGGCCGACAGGCGGGAGCTGCCCCCACGGGCGGGGTAGTCACGGTCCTGCTCGTACCGGTAGATCGCCTCCTGGCAGAAGCTCTCGAGCCGCGCCGCCGCAGGGCCCATCCCCGCATCAGGGACCGTCGCCTGGGGGGCATCGAACCCCAGCTCCGCCAGCGGTGGCAGCTGGCCCGCCCGTGCCGAGCGGAGCTGCGCCGCCGATGGTGCTGGCACCGGCTGGGGCTTCTCCCGGTCCTGCCACTTCCGCCAGAAGTAGGTGTACACCGCGTAGGGGTCACCCTGGTTCGTCATGATCTCCCCAGGGGGATGGAACACCGCATCGTCGAAGCTGCGCCGCTCGATGTCGACGTCTGCGAGCGCACGCCGCACCGCAGCATCCCGACTGCGCGCGAGCCCCGAGTAGTCCCGGTTCCACCCCACCGTGGTGGCCCCCTGCTCCTCTGCCAGTGAGACCAGCACCTCTGTGGGATCGCCCTGGCGGATCACCAACTCCCCGCCACGGTCGCGGTACCACCTGCGCAGTGCGGCCACCGCCTCGTGCAGGAATGCCATCCGCGGTGGGCTCGCATGGGCCATCACGGACGGATCGAAGATGAACACCGGCAGGACCCCCCCTGCGGCCATCTCCGCGAGCCCCACATTGTCGGTCGCGCGGAGATCCCGCCGGTGCCAGAAGATGTTCATGTCCGTACTGGGGCGGATGGGGCCCTGAATGTGCTGGCCTCCATCATCGCACCCGTGCCCACCGGGTTGCGATCGCCGGCTCCGTCGCATCGATCCATCCGTACTCCTCCCCGCGCTCTGCACCCAGCAGCAACAGCGCCACGGCCGCCCACTGCAGCTTGCGGCGTTTCTCGGCGTCGACCGCCGGATCGTCGAGATCCCACCCGACGAACTCGAGCGTGGCCGCCCCCGCGCCGTCAGCGAGGTAGGCAGCCCGGTCCCCGTCGGTGAACCCACCGGGGTTGGTGACCCCACCCGCGGGTTCGGCCTGTGTCGTCGGGACCACCCACCGGGGATCGCACCGGGGGAGCCACCGCCGCAGCAGCCCGAGGTTGTCACCGTGCGCGTGGATCGCCACCGGCACCCCCTCGGTCGTCAGACGGGCGGCGGTCTCGGGGTTCTTGTCGAGGTCGGTCACCATCAGACCGATGGGATACCCCGCCGAGATGACGACATCCGTCGCCGTCGAGGCGGTCACGATCGCATCCGCCTGGTCGAGCCGGTCCAGCTCGTCGGTCAGACTCGGTCCCGCCCCACAGATCATGACGGTCGCATCGCGGAGATCGGGCATCGGAGCGGCCGCACCGATGCGCCGGGCGAGGTGGTCGCGTGCCAGGCGGTCACCCCGGCGGGGGTACCCCAGCTCGGCACAGATCTGCTGGTACAGCCGGTCGCGTCGCTCGGTCATCGGCCCCTAAGAATTGGCGGTGTAGACCGAAGTTGCATCAAGTACCCCTACCCGTATGCTCCTTCGGTTTCCATCTCCACGTTCAGAATATGCTGGTATAAGCTTTCTTGTCCAAACGTATGACACAGGGCTCACAGCCGGCAGACACAGGCGCCCCGGCGGCCGGGTCATGTGAGGCTCGCGGCGACGAGGGCGGCGTCCCGTGTCTCTGCGACGTCGTGGGTCCTCAGCACGTCGGCCCCCCGCTCGACGGCCAGTGCGGTTGCGGCGAGCGAGACGGACAGGGCCTCCTCCGTCGAGCGGTCGGCGATCTCCCGGAGGAAGTTCTTCCGGTTGATCGACACCAGCAGGGGTCGGTCATACGAGGTGAACTCCTCGAGGCGACGGAACGTCTCGCGGTCGACGGCGGTGGTCTTGCCGGTGCTCCACCCCCCGAACGCCGGGTCGACGATCGTCTTCGGGGTCAGTCCCTCGCGTTCGATCGCCGCATGGAGCGCCTCGACGCTCTCGAGCGCACCCGGCCGTTCGAGATCCGGCGGCGAGGCCATCTTCGAGACCGCCGCATCACGCTCGGCACACACGAGGGGCATCTGGGGGTCCGCGAAGCCACAGATGTCGTTGACCATGGAGAACCCCCCATCGAGCGCGGCCTCGGCGACCTCGTGATAGCGGGTCTCGATCGACCAGACCACGTCTGCGTCCACCCGGTCGATCAGCTCCAGTGCCACCGCGAGCTGGTCGAGCTCCGCATCCGCATCGAGCACCTCGAAGCGCTTGTTCGCCGACTCGAGCCCCACATCCACGATGTCCGCCCCCTCGCCGATCAGCTCCTCCTCGACGTACGTGGCCGCAGCGGCCGCGTCGGTGTACACCGATGGGTCGTACGGTGACTCCGCGGAGAGGTTCAGGACCCCCATGATCCGTGGTGGGGCATCTGGGCCGACCCGGAGCCCATCGACATCGATCGTCTGCATACCGCCCCTTGGGGGGTCCCGGTATAACCTGACCGTCTCCGCCGACGCACAATGCGTATATCGCTCACCGCAGTACCACCGGTCGATGAGCAAGATCTCGATCGGGCTCCGGGGATGGCGCTTCGACGAGTCCACGGTGTTCACCGACACCGGAGAGTTCCGGCCACTCGAGTCGATGCCGGATGATGACCGGGAGCGACTCCTCCGTCTGAACGTGCTGATCGACGAGCCGTGTGATGTCTGTCAGCTCACCATCGGGGCGGAGGACATCGGTCGCTGCCGGCCGGCGGCGATCGTCTACGGGGAACCGGGTGCGGAGGTGCTCGTCTGTGACCCCCATGAGCCGACGTTCATCCACTGGTACCGCGAGGCTGGTGGCGCAGACCTCGCGGGGACCGCGGCGTTCCAGGCGTCGTTCCACCGGTGGGTCGCCGCGGGCAATCGCGCCCCTGCGGAGTACCGCGGACTGGAGTACGTCGAGGAGGACCCCGCCGCCGTGCCGATGCCGAAGTCCATCGCCGAGCTGACAGACGAGCTCAACACCCGCTTCGCGCATGAGCGGCGGCGGATCGACCTCCGCACCGGGGAGGTGGGGACGGTCGCCGACCGGCAGGATGCCGATGGCTGACGCGCTCGGTCTCTGGGTGGTGCTCGTCGAGCCACAGACCCCCGGCAACATCGGGACCGCCGCCCGGGCGATCAAGAACTTCGGGCTGTCGGGGCTGGTGCTCGTCGATCCGCCGACCGCTGAGCCGACGGGCGAGGCACGGGCGTTCGCAGGACAGGCACGGGATGACGTGCTGCCCGCCGCGCAGACCGCCAGCTTCGAGTCGGTGCTCGAGCGGTTCCACACCATCGGGACCACCGCCACGGTCACCTCCGGGGGCGACGGCCATGTCCGCTTCCCGCCGACGACACCCACCGGTGTCCGCGATGCCCTCGGGTCGGTCGCGGGTGAGGTTGCGCTGGTGTTCGGCCGCGAGCGGGATGGGCTCACGAACGCGGAACTGGCACAGATGGACGAGGTCTGCACGATCCCTGCGGACCCCACGTACCCCGTCTTGAACCTCGGACAGGCGGTGACCGTGATGGCGTACGCACTGAGCCCCCTGCTCCGCGAGACGGCGCACACCGACGCGAGCCCGTCCACACTGGCGGAGCCCGCCGCGACCGAGCAGCTGTACCGCTACCTCCGCGAGCTGCTGGAGCTCGTCGAACCCAAGGCGCACAAGCGGGCGAAGTCGGGGCGGATGCTCCGCCGGGTCCTCGGCCGGGCGCATCTCACCGCCGGGGAGGTCGCCACGCTCACCGGCGTGGTCCGTCGCAGCATCACCGCGATCCGTGACTAGTCAGCCTGGCGCGCAGCGATCGCCGCCCGCAACCGCTCGCTGACGACCTCCCCATCTGCGCGTCCGCGCAGCTCCGCCATCGCCTCGCCCATGAGCGCGCTGAACGCGTTCATGCCCTCGGCCCGGACCTGGTCGGCGTTCGCGTCGACGACGGCCGTGACCACCGCATCCACCGCGGCCGCATCCACCCCACCCGCATCGGCGGCCTCGACCGCCGCATCCACAGACCGCTCGGGGTCGGCTGCGAGCGCCTCCAGCACCGGGGCGATCGCCTCCTTGGCGAGCGCACCCGCATCGCAGCGTGTGAGCACCTCCTGCACGGCCTCCGCCTGCAGCCGCGTGACCGGCACCCCCTCACGCCGGAGCATGGTCATCGTCTCCGTCAGTGTGGAGGCGGCGAGGGTGGGGTCGACCCCCTCGGCGACCACCGCATCGAAGCTGTCACGCCATCGGCCATCAGCGACCCCCCGCGCGAGGTCGGCCGAGAGCCCATGATCGTGCTCATAGCGGGCGATCCGATCGCGCAGCAGCTCCGGCACCTCGACGGCCGCGCGGTCGACCGGCACCGGGGGCACATCCGTCTCGGGGTACATGCGGGCCGCACCAGGCAGGGGGCGGAGGTAGCGTGAGCCCCCCGCCTCCATCGCCGCTCGCGTCTCCTCGGGGACGCCATCGCAGGCGGTGGCGGCGCGGGCACACACCGCCTCCATGGCCGCCTCCGCGACCGACCGGTCGGCGGCGATCAGCACGAACGCATCATCCGCACCCACCTCGAGGGTCTCCTCCACCGCCCTCACGACCCCTGCACCGATGCCGTACGCGGGCAGCTCATCCGAGTGGAACAGCCCACCAGCCCCCGCCTTGCGCGCGTGGTCCGCGAGCTCGCTCCCGAGGCGCCGCTCGGGCTGCAGCGTGCGGCCCAACAGCCCATCGAAGCCGCCCAGCCGGACCCCCAGGACCGTCCCCCCCGACTCGAGTGCATCGCGGACGACCGCCGCATCGGTCTCGCCCAGCACCGGCGTCACATCCACCGGGGTGCCGATCTCGACATCCCGGCGCGTGAGCGCATCCCGGATCGCCAACAGCGCCTCCTGCCGGTCGACCTCCGCCCGCACGATCGCTCCGATCTCCTGCAGCTGCTGGACGCCCTTGATCTCCACCCGCGCCCCCTCGGCGATCGAGACGTTCACGTCCTGGCGGATGCTGCCGAGGCCCCGCTTGACCGCACCGGTCGACCGCAGCAGCATCCCGATCTCCGCGGCGACCGCCTGCGCCTGCTCGGGGCTCCTGATGTCGGGTGCGGTCCCGATCTCGACGAGGGGGATGCCCAACCGATCGAGCGAGTAGGTGACGTCCTCCCCCTCGGTGTCGACCCGCTGTGCGGCCTCCTCCTCGAGCAGCAGGTCCTCGATCCCGATCGCGGCACCATCGACGGTGATCTGCCCATCCTTGCCGATCAGGGCGGTGCGCTGGAAGCCGGAGGTGTTCGAGCCATCGATCACCAGCTTCCGCATCACCGGAGCGACGTCGACGACCGCCATCTGCATCATCTGTGCGAGCTGGACCGCGATCGCCAGCGCCTCAGGGTTCAGCGCATGCGGTGGCTCCTCATCCGCCTCGACCAGACACGTCGAGTCGTACGTCAGGTACTCGAAGCGCTGGGCGCGCTGGGCCTCCTCGAGGGCCGCCGCATCGACCTCCCCCAGCTCGCTCGTCGTCGGATGGAGGTACCGCACGAACCGATCGGTCGCGTCCGCTGGCTCGCGCAGGCTCGTCGGGCACCGGCAGAACAGCTTCGTCGCGGTGTCGAGCTGCTGGTGGATCTCCAAGCCGGCGACGAGGCCCAGCTGCTCATAGCGCTCGCGTGTCATGCGCGACGCACCGGTCCCTCAGGCATCATCGCCCAGGATCCCCCGTTCGGTCATCCGCCGTGGGTCGAGCACGAGGTCGGCCTGCTCGGGTGTCAGATGCCCCTGTGCGATCGCCACCTCCCGGATGCTCCTGCCGGTCGAGGTGGCCTCCTTGGCCACCGCCGCAGCGGCATCGTACCCGATCGAGGGGTTGAGGGCGGTCGCGAGCGCCATCGACTGCTCGACCTGTGCGGCGATCTGGTCGGTGTCGGCGTCCAGCCGCGCGATGAAGCGATCGGCGAAGACCTGCGCCCCACGGCTCAGCAGCCCGCAGGACTCCAGTGTCCGATGGGCGATGACCGGCTTGAACAGATTCAGCTCCAGCTGCCCTCCGGCGGCACCGGTCGCGACGGTGACATCGTTGCCCAAGATCGCCGCATGGACCTGGTTGACCGCCTCCGCGACGACCGGATTGATCTTGCCGGGCATGATCGAGCTGCCGGGCTGGTTCTCCGGCTGGTCGATCTCACCCATCCCGTTGCGTGGGCCGGAGGCCAGCAGCCGCAGGTCGTTTGCGATCTTGTGCAGCGACCCGGCGACCGTCCGGAGCGCCCCGTGCACCTCGGCCATCGCATCATGGGCGGCCATCGCCTCGAAGTGACTCTCCGCGGGCGTGAACTCGAGCTCCGTGATCGCCGAGATCGCCGTGGCCGCCCTCGTGGGGAACTCCGGGTGGGTGTTCAGGCCGGTGCCCACCGCCGTGCCCCCGAGTGCCAGCTCCGCGAGGCGGGGGTCCGTCGCCTCCAGGCGGTCGACCCCGTGGGCGATCTGCGTCGCATAGCCGGTGAACTCCTGCCCGAGGGTGATGGGGGTCGCATCCTGCAGGTGCGTCCTGCCGGTCTTGACGACCGTGTCGAACTCCTCCGCCCGCGACCGCAGGGTGTCGCGCAGATGACGCAGGGCGGGGATGACGTCGTCCCACACCGCCTCCCGCACCGCGATGTGCATCGCGGTGGGGACCACATCGTTGGAGGACTGCCCGTAGTTGACGTGGTCGTTCGGATGGACCGACCGCTCGCCCCGGCTCTCACCCAGCTCCTCCGCAGCCCGGTTGGCGATCACCTCGTTGGCGTTCATGTTCGAGGAGGTCCCCGACCCCGTCTGGAACACGTCCACGACGAACTGGTCATCCAGCTCGCCGGCGATCACGGCCTCCGCGGCGGTCTCGATGGCCGCCCCGACCGTCGCGTCGACCAGTCCGAGCTCGACGTTGGTCCGCACCGCCGCCAGCTTCACCACCCCCAGCGCCCGGATGAACCGCCGCCCGAAGGTGATCCCCGAGATCGGGAAGTTCTCGACCGCCCGCTGCGTCTGCGCCCCCCAGTACGCCTCTGCTGGCACCTCCATGGCCCCGAGGCTGTCGCGTTCGGTCCGGTAGCGCTCGCTCATGCCCGGCCTTCGCTCACCCCGCGCTAAAACACACTGATGTCGCAGTCAGGGCGCCTGCTGGTGTCGGTGCTCGTCGGGGGTGTACGTCTTGAGCTCGATCGCGTGGATCTCGCGGGTCATCGCCTCACCCAGCGCGTCGTACACCATCCGGTGCTGCTCCACCAGCGAGTGGCCCTCGAACGCCTCGGCGACGACCACCGCAGCATAGTGGGGGTCCTCCGCGGCGTGATCGGGGTTCCGGGGGGTGCTGACCGCCGCGGACGCCCCCGGTATCCCCTGCTCGATCGCTGCTTTCACGGCTGCTGCGTCCATGCTGCCGGTTCGTGGTGGGGCGGCAAAAGTGGACGCATCAGCCGGGTCCCTTTAGCCATCTGCGGCCCGCGCCATGGCTGAGGATGCAGCCACCCTGGGCGGACCCCGACATCCTGGCGGCCATGCGCGACGGGCTCCTCGCGTGGTACGAGGAGCATCACCGGGCGTTCCCGTGGCGGGAGACGACCGATCCGTACCCGATCCTGGTCTGCGAGGTGATGAGCCAGCAGACCCAGCTCGACCGGGTCGAACCGGCGTATGAGGCGTTCCTCCACAGGTGGCCCACGGTGGGGGACCTCGCGGCGAGCAGCACCGACGCGGTGGTGCGCTTCTGGACCACCCATGCGCTGGGGTACAACCGCCGCGCGCGGTTCCTCCATGCGGCCGCAGTGCAGATCATCGAGGAGTTCGATGGGGTGGTGCCGCGCGATCCCGGGAGGCTCCAGTCGCTGCCGGGGGTCGGCCCGTACACCGCCAGTGCGGTCGCCGCGTTCGCGTACAACGCGCCCGCGGCGGTGCTCGATACGAACGTCCGGCGGGTGCTGCACCGGCTGGGCCCCCCAGACCCCGCACGGGACGATGCTGCGGTGGCCGACCGGCTGCTCCCGCCAGGGGCCGCACGGGCGTGGAACAATGCGGTGATGGAGCTCGGCTCGCAGGCGTGTGCGCCCACGCCGCGGTGTGACGCTGCCGCCTGTCCGCTGCGACAGTGGTGCCACGCCTACCAGACGGGTGATTTCAGCACGCCTGCGACACCGGCGCAGCCCACCTTCGAGGGGAGCCGCCGCCAGCTGCGCGGGCAGATCGTCAACATCCTGGCCACCGAGGGTCCGCAGGCCGCTGCGGCACTGCGGGCGGCGCTGCGCGATCGCGACCTCGAGCCGGCCGATGACCGCCGCCTGGACGCCGCTCTGGCCTCGCTCGAGCGCGACGCGCTCATCCAGCGGGTCGATGACCGCTATCGGGTGTCGTGAATCGCAGCAGGTAAGCCAGCGCTGGCCCTCCGGTGCGCATGATCGCGCTCGCAGTCGAGGCAGAGCCGTTCCCCATCACCGAGATGGCCGGGGTCATCCTGCTGGTCGGGGTGGCGATGACGCTCGTGTGGCTGTTCTACCTCTTCCGCTGATCGACCAGCTCGGCGTGCTCGCGCAGCCATCTGGCGGCAGCCTCGACCGCGATGGGGTCGGGACCGCGGATCACCACCCGCACGGAGTCGCCCGGATATGAGCCCACGGACACCGGATAGGTGTCATCCACATACGCGAGGCGGTCCAACAGTGCGCTCTCGGGCTCTGCACATTCGACCGTCACCGTGGCCTGTTCGGGACCGCTGAACTCCCCGCGGACGAGTTCGAACATCGCCTTCAGCTCCCGTGGCACGCCCGGGAAGACGTAGATGTCCTCGATCACCGCCCCCGGCGCGACGCCTGCAGGGTTCCGCAGGAAGCGCGCGCCTGCCGGCAGGGCGGTGGTGTCGGGGTCGAGGTCGGTGCCGCGGTAGCCCCCCTCCTCGGTGAGCCACCGCTCTGCGCCAGCATGCTCCTCGAGGGGCACCCCACAGGCCCGTGCCACCCCCGCCATCGTGACGTCGTCCCGGGTGGGACCGATGCCGCCTGTGACCAGCACCGCATCCGCCCGTGAGCGAGCCCGGCGGACCGTCCCGGCGATCGCATCGATCGCATCGGGGATCGTCGCCACACGTTGGGTCTGCACACCCTGAGCGTACAGCTGGGTCGCCAGCCAGCTGGCGTTCGTGTTGACCACCTCGCCGGTCAGCAGCTCATCCCCCACGCTGACGAGCTCGACGGTCATCGGCTGGGGGACGGCCCCGTCATCTCCGGCCATCAGCGGCGTCTCCTCTCATCGGCCCCCTCCCGGCGACGCTGCAGCTGCAGCACCTCACGGCGGAAGTACACCAGCCCACCCACCAACACCGCCCCGGCGATGGCGATCACCCCCCCGAACAGCACGAGGTCCCGGTCCTGGTAGTAGCGGACCGAGATGGGTCTGGCCTCCAGCTGGTCCCACCGGATCGCGGTGTGCCCATCGGCCCTCTGTGTCACCGCATCTGGCCGTGGCCGGATCTGGCCGAGGATCGGCAGCTCAACCTGCCGACCCGCCGGCAGGACCACCACATGTGCACCGCTGGCCACCGGGGGCAGCAGCAGCTGGTTGCGTCGGCTGTCCATGGTGAATCCGACCGCGGTGATGTCAGCCCCCGCCGCGACCTCGATCGTCGTCGCCTCGCGGGTCTCCGCGATCGTGGCACCCGCCTCACGCAGCTGTGACCCGGTCAGGACCGTCCCATCGGCCTGCCGTGCACGCACCGCCCCGATCGGCACCGACCGCTCGCCTGCGACCTCGTCATCGAACGCCAGGCGGAGTTCCCGGTCGACCGGCGTCACGACCACCTGCACCCGGTCGTCTCCGTGGACGGTCGCGTGCACCGCCGCATCGGCGGACCACTCGTACGGGGCAGGTGGGGCCCGATCGAGGCGTTCCCCCTCGATCGGTCCGCCGGCTGACAGACAGCCCCCCAGGCCGACGAGCAGCACCAGCACCAGCAGTGCGAGGCCCCTGCGGGTCATCGGGGGATGACGCACTTCATCTCCGCGGGGAGGTACGGGCCGATCGCGGCGACGACCCCCGGTGGGTCGGTGCCCTCCGCACAGCGGACCGACTGCTCGAGCAGCCCGATCCGCTCGATCGTGACGATCGCATCGGCCAGCCCCGCCCGGTTGATCGTCGCCCGCAGCTGCCCGCGGGTGACGCTGTTGACGGTGACGCGTCCGCCCGCCGCATCACGCCGCCAGCCGTACAGCAGGTCCCGCGTCGCATCTGCCAGCGTGGGTGTCCCCTCGAGCGAGAGCTCCACGGGCATGTGCTGGACGACCCCGAAGCGCTCTCGCAGCTGCAGGCCCCCGCCGGGGCCCAACCCCAGCTCGTCTGCGGGCAGCGTCCGCTCGACACCCGGTCCCAGCCCCACCGTCCAGCCCGCCGCATCCCATCGCAGCAGCACCGCGCCGCTTGCGGTCGCCGTCTCCGGGTCGCTCGCCACGGTGGGGAAGGCCTCACCGACCACCGCCTCGGCGACCGTCGCATCCGGACCGGTGAGCTCGACATCCACGTACTCGTCCGCGCCCACCGCGATCGCGCTCGTCACGTCGAGCCCCCCGATCTGGTCCTCCAGCATGGCTCGCAGCCCCTGCAGTGCCCGGCCGCGGGCATCCCCATGCACGTAGCACTGCTGTGCGAGCCGGAGCATCACGCCGCGTCGACGACATCCGCGTTGAGCTCCGCACGCAGCGCCTCGATCCGCTGCTCCATCGCCGCGACCATCTGGTCGTTCTCCATCGGCTCCAGCGGTGCGCCGGTCTCCGGACACTGAAAGCCCAGCTCCATCGCATCCGAGAACTCGAAGCGGATCCCCGCGGGCGCGGAGAGATAGAACTCGTGTGTCTGCTCGTAGGCGATGCGCTCCTCCAGCGCGCCCAGCAGCCGGAACATCTCCTCCTGGAGGTTCTCCGGGATGTTCTCGTAGTGGAAGGTCCACAGGTACGTCAGCCAGCCGCTGTCCTCATCCCGCACCCGCCGGTACGTCGCGAGGTCGTTCTCGTACAGGATGAACAGCGCCCGCCGTACATCGTTGAGCTCGAGGCCCAGCTCCTCTGCGAGCTCCTCATCGGTCACCTCGCCCTCCGGGGGCGCCGCGGCGACCGGCATCCCACTCGGCCCCACCAGCTCATGCAGATACTTCTGGATGACAGGGTCGTTGAGGAGCTGCTCGTAAATCATCGCTCGAACATCGATGACTCGGGCGAATTAGTCTTCCGGATACTCCACCGGGGCGTCGTCGCTGATGACACGCTTCCCCGACGCCTGGGGGACGATCCGCTGGTCCGCACCGGTCCACCGACGTGCCGCCCAGCGGCCCGCCTGCAGGCGGTCCAGACACACCGCCAGCGCCGCGACCTCCGAGTGCGGTTGGTTCCCCACCGCCACGTTCCAGTCCGCCCGTTCGTACACCGCCCCCGGCACCTTCCCACCGCCGACGACGATCAGCCCCGCTGCATCCTCCAGCGCCGACCGCACCGGGCCGACGACCGCCTCGATCGGCTCACCGTACATGGTGAGATGGACCACCGGCCCCTGGTGCTCGCGGATCGTGACCCGGGGATCGTCCACCTGCTCGACGGTGAACGGTCCCCCGAAGCGGTCGGTGATGTCCCGGGCCGTCCGTGCGGCCTGGCTCGCGCTGTCGGGGAGGACCACCCCCCGGGCCCCGAACGCGCGTGCGGTCAGCGCGACGTGCGTGGTCATGCGGTCATCCCGCCCTGGCCGATGGCTGAGCCGGACGACACGCACCGCCCCCGCTGCTTGGTCGCTCACCCATCCCCCTCACCCCCGCCGCTACTGGTGTCTTTCGACTGCGCACCGACAGTCACAGTACGCTGGCCGCTGCAGCGGCGACCATGCAGCTCACCGACAGGGAGGTCGTGATCACCGGTGGTTGTGGGCTGGTGGGGGCGGCGCTGGCGCACGAGCTCGCCGCAGACAACACGGTCCGGGTGATCGATGACCTCTCGAAGGGGGACCCCACGGTGCTGCCGGAGGGGTGCACACTCATCGAGGGCGACGTGGCCGACCCCACCGTCTGTGCGGCCGGCATCTCCGAGACGACCGACCTCGTGATCCACGCCGCGGCGCTGACGGCCACGAACCACCCCGACCCGCGGGCGCTCTTCGAGGCGAACACCCGCATGACGTACACCGTGGCCGCACGCGCGGCGGCCGTCGGGGTCGGTGGGATCGCCTTCACCTCCTCATCGACGGTCTACGGCGAGGCCCCCCGGCCCACCCCCGAGGATCACACCCCACTGGCGCCGATCAGCGTCTACGGTGCGGCGAAGGTGGCCGATGAGGCGATCCTCACCGCGCTGGCATCGACCGCGGAGATCCCCGTGTGGATCTTCCGGTTCGCGAACGTGGTGGGTCCCCATCAGCGCGGGACGGTGATCCCTGACTTCATCGAGAAGCTCCGCGCAGACCCGACCCGGCTGGAGATCCTCGGTGATGGCAGCCAGACCAAGTCCTACCTGCACGTGGATGACTGCTGTGCGGCGATGGTGCACCAGATCACGACCGTCGACCAGCCGCTGTGGATCTGCAATCTGGGCACGGCGGACGCGACGTCGGTGACCGCGATCGCGGATGTCGTCAGCGGCCAGATGGGGCTCGACCCGACGTACTCGTACACGGGTGGACGGCGGGGCTGGGAGGGGGACGTCCCCCAGATGCAGCTGGCGATCGACCGGCTGCTCGCCTCCGGCTTCAGCCCACAGCATGCCTCGACCGCCGCCGTCGAGCGCGCGACCGCGCAGCTGCTCGAGGAGTTCGACCGCCGCGAGGGGTGAGCCCCCTCAGTCGTCGTCGCGTCGCCGGCGCTGGGAGGACTTGTTGAGCTCGATCAGCTCCTCGAACACCCGGCGGACCACCTCCGGGTCGAGCTGGAACCGGTCGGCCAGCTCCGCGGCTCGGGTGGTGACGCGGCCCTCCTGGTCGCGGTCGGTCGTCGGGAGGTCCTGCTGCTGCTTGACCGATGCGATCGTCTCGGCGATGTAGGTCCGTCGAGCGATCAGCTCGACCAGCTCATGGTCGATCTCGGCGATCTCCGCGCGCAGCTCCTCGAGTGTCAGCTCATCGACCTCCGGCATCTCGCTCATGGACATGCCCCGCCGGTGTCGGTCGTCTGGGTGCGCAGCAGCTGCCCTGGTCGGTCTCCCCACACCTCCCCGAGCGCATCCAGCGCATCTGCCCGACCGCACGCGATCATCGCCGGCCCCGACCCCGACAGCGAGGCCGCCTCGACGGCCGCCAACGCCTCCAGCAGCGGCTCGGGATCGTACCCCAACGCCGCGGTGTACGCGAGGCCGTTGATCGCCATCGCCTCGGCGTAGCGCCCCTCGTGGATCAGCTCCTCGGCCAGCTCCGCCATCGGGACGATCGCCCCCACGTGCCCCAACGGTGCATCCGCGCTGTACGTCTGTGCGGGGGGCACCCAGACCAGCACACCCCAGTCCGGGTCGTCCTGCAGCAGCACCTCATCACGGTCATTGTCCGTCAGCACCAGCCCCCCCAGCATGGATGCGGCCGCATCATCGAACGCGCCCGTCACGGTCACCCCCACCTCACGCGCGGCCGCCACCCCGATGCGACACGCCTCCAGCGGAGACAGCTCGGCTTCCACGGCCGCGGCCGTCGCCAGCACCGTCGCGTTCGCCGCCGCCGAGGAGGACTTCAACCCCGCCGCGATCGGCAGCGCCCCCTCCGTCTCGACGGTGCCCCCGAACCCGTCCATCTCGACGCGGTGGAGCGTCCGCCGGACGCAGGCCTCGATCAGGCGGGTGTCCCCCCCGGGGGTGTCACGGATCCGGCCCTCGATCGGCGCCGCCTCCTCCAGCTGGACGTGTGCGGTCGTCCGGAGGTCGATCGCGAACGCCGCACCCCGGTGGGTGGCGAAGGCGTTGAGCATGGTGCCTGCCCCTGCGGCACTCGCGGTCGCCTGCATACCGCCTCCGCGCGTGAGCATCGACTAAGCGGTGTCGGTCTCGACCACCCCCGTCGTGGTGTACTCGATGAGCGTCTCCGGCGGGTCGGCCTGCGTCCGGCCGGTCACCTCGACCGTCACGTAGCCTCGCCCCTCGCGGGTGGCCGACCGGCGGCGGCTCGTCACCTCCACCGTCGTCTCGACGGTCATCCCCGGCTCCAGGGGGGCGTACCAGCGGAGGCGGTCGATCCCCACCCCACCGATCAGCCCCAGCTCCGCGAAGCAGGCGTCCACCGCCATCCGATGGCAGATCGCGAGCAGGTGGGCCCCACTGGCGATCGGCGGTGTGAACAGCGGGTGGGCCGCCCCCGCATCGAGGTGCAGTGGCTGGGGGTCGAACTGCTCGGCGAAGCCGGTGATCTGTGCCTCGCTCACCGTCGCCGTCGCCGGCGCCTCGAAGCGCATGCCCACCTCGACGGCCTCGAAGCCCCGCTGCGGTCTCCGCGTCTCAGCGACCGGGGAGTCGTAGCTGAACAGCTCCATGGTCCCGTCTGGGTCCGGGTGGACAAAGCGGTGTGGACCCCACGGCTTTAGTCGCGCAGTGCCCCCGGACGGACATGGAACACCGCAGCCGCATCGCACCCCAGACCCTCCGGGTGGTGCTCCACGAGCACGGGGTGGAGGTGCGGTACCTCGACGGTCGGTCGGTGCTGTACCACGGGGTGCCCCGCCGGCAGCATGAGGAGCTCGTGAGCCCACCGGGCAAGGAGACGCACGTCCTCGTCACCGACAGCACGGGGACGGAGGGGGTGATGGTCTACCTCAACGACCGCACCACCCACGACGACATCTTCCGCTCGACCGGGGTGGGGCGTGTCATCCTCGCACCGGGCGAGCAGACGGCCGTCTTCCCCGGCGTGAGCGTCGCCGGCGCCGCAGGCGACCGGGTGGCGATCACCGTCGATCACGCTGCGGTCACCGGCCGTGTCTTCGCGTTCATCGAGGACGACTGGGGCGAGGCATCCTACGAGTTCCTCCCCGCCGACGACTGACTCACTGGAGGTAGGTGGGGTCCTCCGCATCGCAGGTGGCCTCGTGTGCGGTGGCCTCCTCATGGGTCTGAAAGAGCATCCCGCACTGATCACATCGGAACCAGGTCGTGCCGTCCCGTTCGACGCGGCTCACCATGCCGGCGCGAGGGTCTCCGCGCTCAAACCAGTTGCGGCGCGAAGGAGGTAAGCCGCCGACGACCGCAGGACGCGTATGGGCACGACGGTGGAGCTCGAGGTCACCGCGACCGACCGCACCTACACCGGACAGGGGGTCGCACGCCTCGCACGGGACGCACAGGAGGCGCTGGGGGTCCTCAGCGGTGACCTCGTCGCGATCACCGGGGAGGCGACCGCTGTCGCACGGGTGTGGCCCGCCGCGGAGGACGCCGCAGACCGCACGATCGCCATCGATGCGGACACGCAGGTCAACGCCGGAGCGGCCGTGGGTGAGACGGTCACGGTCACCCCCACCACCGCCGTGGGCGCCACCTCCGTGGTCATCCAACCTCCCGGGGACGTCCGCTTCGGCGACCCCGAGCGCGCGGCCACACTGCTGGGGCGGCTGCTGGAGGACCGCCCCGTGCGCCGGGGTGATGAGATCCACCTCGAGCGGGTGAGCGACCGCCCGTTCACGATCACCGCCAGCGAGCCCGACGGTGCGGTCATCATCACCGCCGCGACCACCCTCCAGCTGGACAGCCCCTCCACGACGGGCCCGATCGGGACGGCCGGGGGTGTCGGGTACGACGCGATCGGGGGGCTCGACCGCGAGCTGGCCGCCGTCAGGGAGCTGGTGGAGCTGCCCCTGCGCGACCCCGCGATGTTCGCCGAGCTCGGGATCGATCCGCCGGCGGGGGTGCTGATGCACGGGCCACCGGGGACCGGCAAGACGCTCATCGCACGGGCGGTGGCGCATGAGGCCGATGCGACGTTCATCCACATCAACGGCCCCGAGATCGTCTCGAAGTACAAGGGTGAGTCCGAACAGCAGCTGCGTGAGCGCTTCGAGACCGCCGCCCGGCAGGCGCCGACGGTGCTGTTCTTCGATGAGATCGACTCGATCGCGAGCAGCCGGGAGGACGGTGGTGACCTCGAGAACCGCCTCGTCGGCCAGCTGCTCGCGCTGATGGACGGGCTCGTCGAGCGTGGGGAGGTGGTGGTCCTCGCGGCGACCAACCGCGTGGATGCGGTCGACCCCGCGCTGCGCCGGGGAGGGCGCTTCGACCGCGAGATCGAGATCGGTGTCCCCAACGCACAGGGGCGGCGCGAGATCCTCGAGGTGCACACCCAGCGGATGCCCCTGGGTGAGGATGTCGACCTGGATGCGATCGCCGCACAGACGCATGGGTTCGTGGGGGCAGACCTGCGGGCACTCACGACGGAGGCGGCGATGACCGCCCTGCGGCGGCAGCTGGATGCTGCGGAGGATGTCGCGCCCACCGTCACCGCCGCGGACTTCGCCGGCGCCCGTGCGCAGGTGGACCCATCCGCGATGCGGGCGTACGTGGCGGAGCAACCCACCGAGACCTTCGCGGACGTCGGGGGGTACGGGTCGGTCAAACAGCGCCTGACGGAGGTGGTCACCTGGCCGCTGCAGGCGGGTGCGCTCTTCGATGCCGCGGGGGTGGGCCCACCGAGTGGGGTGCTGCTGTACGGCCCCCCGGGGACGGGCAAGACCCTGCTCGCGCGTGCGGCCGCCGGCGAGAGCGGGGTGAACTTCATCCCGATCGCGGGCCCGGAGCTGCTGGACCGGTACGTGGGCGCCTCAGAGGAGGCCCTGCGGGAGGTGTTCACGAAGGCACGACAGACCGCCCCCACGATCATCTTCTTCGATGAGCTGGATGCGCTCGTCTCCGATGCGGGCAGCTCGGGGGTGGGTGGGCGCGTGCGTGCCCAGCTCGTCACCGAGCTCGACCGCATCGCGGACCACCCCGGCCTCGTCGTGATCGGGGCGACGAACCGACGGGATGCGCTCGATGCAGCCCTGCTGCGGCCGGGACGGTTCGAGCTGCAGGAGCGGGTGGGCCCCCCCACCGCGGCGGACCGGGTGGAGATCCTGCGGGTGCTCGCCCGGGAGATGCCGCTGGCGGCCGATGTGGATCTGGATGCGATCGCAGCGGCGACTGCGGAGGCGACGGGTGCGCAGCTGCAGGCGCTGTTGCGCCGTGCTGCGCTGACCGCCGTCGATGCGCTCATCGCCACACACGGCATGGAGGGGGCGATCGAGCGACGGCGCGAGCTGGCGATCACCCAGGAGCAGCTGCTCGCGGCCGGCCGGTCAGGCGGCGTCGAAGAGGACTGACCCCGGGACACGGTGGGCGTCGACCACGTCCATATCGAGGGTGATCCCCAGCCCGGGCCCCTCGGGGACAGGGATCTGACCCGCCTCGATCACCGAGCCCCCGATGAGGTCCGCCCACCACCCCAGCTGGTAGGAGTGGAACTCGACCGCGAGCAGGTTCGGGATCGCAGCGCCCAGATGCACCGCGGCCATCGTCGCGACAGGTGAGGCCACGTTGTGCAGCGCCACCGGGGTGGCGTGCATGTCCGCCACATCGGCGATCCGCCGGGTCTCCCGCAGTCCGCCCACCTTGGGGAGGTCCGGCGCGATGATGTCCACCGCCCCCGTGCGCAGCAGCCGCTCGTGTTCCCGCACCCGGTAGCGGTTCTCCCCGGCGGCGATCGGCACCGCACTCGAGGCGGTGACCTGCGCCTGTGCGTCGGTGTTCTCCGGGGGGATCGGGTCCTCGATCCACCACACCGGATACGGCGCGAGCGCACGCAGCAGCTGTGTCGCCGCACTCCGTGTGTAGCTCCAGTGGCAGTCGAAGGCGACGTCGGCCCGGTCACCGACCGCATCGGTCACCGCCGCGACGATCGCCCGCTTGTGCTCGATCGCCTGCGGCGAGAGGTGCCGGTTCGCGCGGTCTGCGGGGGTGCCCGAGGGGACGTCGAGGTCGAACTTGATCGCGTCGTACCCCAGCTCATCGACCACACGCGTGGCCTCCCGTGCGCAGGCGTCAGGGTCCGCCTCATCGGTGGTGTGACAGTCGTTGTAGACGCGCACCGCATCGCGGTACTTCCCCCCGAGCAGCTGGTAGACCGGCACCTCGAGGATCCGCCCCACCAGGTCGTGCAGGGCGATCTCGATGCCGCTGATGGCGGTGACGGTCACCCCCTCGATCGACCCCTCCCCCGACATCCGCTGGATGAGGTGCCGGTACAGGCGGTCGATGTCGAGCGGGTTCTCGCCGATGAGCATCGGCACCATCCGCTCGATGAGCTCGGGCACGCCCGCGCCCCAGTACGCCTCACCCGTGCCGACGATCCCCGCATCCGTGTACACCCGCACCAGCGTCCACGGGAACGTCCCATCGACCATGGTGGTCTGGACGTCGGTGATCGTCACATCCCGGCCACCCCCACGCTTGGCCCGCAGCTGCATCGCCTCCGTCGAGAGGTCACGCATGGTGTACTCCGCGTTGGGGTCGTGCAGCTCGCGGTAGTCCACGGGCATCAGCACACCCCCCCATCGGCGCGGAGCTCACCGGGCACCTGGTCGGCGGCGATCAGCCGCCGCAGCGCGTCGACCGTCCGGAGGATCGAGGCCGCATCACCCGGCTCGAACACGAGCGCATCGGTGCTGTAGACGTGGTCGAGCACGGCCGCGGAGGCGTGTCGTGGGGCCGCAGCGATCCCCGCACCGGTCTCATCGACCCACTGCATCACCCGGAGGTCCGACTTGCTGTCACCCATCACCAGCAGGAAGGGGTCGGGGATCTCCAGGATCTCAAGTGCCGCCTGCACCCCATGCGCCTTGTTCAGGTCCAACGAGCTGAGCTCTGCCGCATCGGCGGGGTAGATGGCGATGTCCAACCGCTGGAGGACCGACTCCAGCTCCCCCTCGATGGGCACCTCGGGGACGGTCTCATCGCGTGCCTCGAGGACCGCTGCGATCTCGCTGTCGCGCTCTGCGAACCATCGCTTGACCGCCGCGACGGTCGCTGCGGTCTCGTGTGGCCCATCCAGCTGCTCTGCGAGTGCCGCCCCCACCGTCTCCATCAGATGGTGCATGCCGTCGATGACGATCTCCGCGGCGGGGGTCGTGCCCACATCGAAGTTCGGCTTGAGCGTGACGTTGAACTCGTTGCCCTGCAGATGCATCTGCTCGGCGATCGCCGGGGGGGCCTCCGTGAGGATACGGCTGCGCACCGCTGTGAAGATCGCGGGGATCGGCGGCTCCAGTTCCTCATACAGCAGCCGCTTCGTCGCCGACCCGTGCCCCGGCGAGAACACCCCCGTGCCTGACTCGTAGACGATCGAGAACGTCTCCGAGTGTGCGATCGCCGTCCCGAGGCCCTGGATCGCGAACCCCTTGACGTTCTCGAGGGTCTGGCCGGTGCAGATGATGATGGGGACGCCCTGCTCATGCAGCTCCGTGAGGTGATACAGCGTCTCCCGGGGGATCTCGTTGTCCGTCGTCCCGGCGGACCGCAGCGTCTCATCGACATCCAGCACCAGGGTATCGATGGGCCGCCCGTGCCGTGCGGCGAGGTCTGCGGCGGTGAACGCCTCCTCCCGGGTCGCCTTGGCGAGGATGTCTGCGATCCACGGCTCGCCGGTCTCCCGGGTGATCTCCTGGATGTGGCCGAACAGCCGGTCCCGGGCATCCTCCCAGTAGCCCAGTGCGATGGGTGAATCCAGCGGGGGAAAGAGGTCGACGAGGACCTGCAGCTCTCGGATCTGCCTGCTGTCGGGGCGTGCGTACACCTCGTACAGCCGATCGTACACTGTCATGCCTGTAGCCTGCCAGGTGCAGCACAATAACCCATTGCCTCACCCACAGACGCCGGGGTTTTGCCCCCGTGGTGTCTGCGGTGGATATGAGCGGTCCAGCCCAGCACCGTGTCGGTGAGACCACCCTCACCGAGGAGGCGCCTGGCGTGTGGGCGATCGCCGCCGATGCGGACGGGGTGGCCGCGCGGCTGATCGCAGCGGGTGCTGCGCTCGACGGCTTCGGTGCTGACCGCACCCTCGAGCAGCTCACCGCGGCGGCGGGCCTCCCCCGGATGGTCGAGCCGGTCGTCTGCCTGCCCGATGGGCACCAGGGCTACGGCTTCCCCGTCGGCGGTGTGGGCGCATCGCCGCTGGCGGACGGGATCATCTCCCCGGGGGCCGTCGGATACGACATCAACTGCGGCGTCCGGCTGCTGCGGACGGAGCTCACCGCCGCTGATCTCGCGGGGTCGGCATCGGCGCTGACGGAGGCGCTGGCGGCGAACATCCCGGCGGGGATGGGCGGTGACGGGGTGCTGAGCGTCGACCCACCCACCCTCGAGAGGATCCTCACCTCGGGCATCACTTGGGCGGTGGAGGCGGGCTACGCCACCCCCGCCGACCAGGAGCACTGCGAGGATGGGGGGTCGCATCCGGCGGCGGATGCCACCGCGGTGAGCGCGGCAGCGAAGGACCGGGGGGGCTCCCAGGTGGGATCGCTGGGCTCGGGCAACCACTTCCTCGAGGTCCAGGTCGTCGATGAGGTGTTCGATGAGGCCGTCGCCCAGCGCTTCGGCCTCGACGCCGACCAGGTCGTCGTCATGATCCACTGCGGGTCACGCGGGCTGGGCCATCAGGTGTGTCAGGACTACCTGGATGCGATCGCGACCGCCCCAGATGCGGTCGCCGATGGCAACCTGGCAGCGGTGCCCGCAGCATCGCCGATCGGCCGGTCCTACCATGCGGCGATGGCCGCCGCGGTCAACTACGCATGGGTGAACCGCCAGCTGCTCACGTATCAGGTCCGACGGGTCTTCGCGCGGGTGTTCGACCAGCCCTGGCAGCGGTTGGGCATGGAGCTGGTGTACGATGTGGCGCACAACATCGCCAAGGTCGAGGAGCACACCGTCCGCGTCGATGGGGCGGGCATGCGGCTCGTCCCCGCCGATGACACCACAGCACCGACCCCGCTGATGGTCCATCGCAAGGGGGCCACCCGGGCGTTCCCGGCGGGTCATCCCGCCGTGCCCGAACCGTACCGGGCGGTGGGGCAGCCCGTGCTGCTGCCGGGGTCGATGGGGACCGCCTCATACGTCCTCGTCGGTGGGCCGGCGTCGATGCACCTGTCGTTCGGATCGACGGCACACGGGGCGGGCCGCCGCATGTCGCGGACGGCCGCCCGCGAGCGCTTCGACGGGGCCGCGCTCCGCTCGCGTCTGCAGGCCGAACAGGGGGTTCACATCGCCGCGACCACCGATGCGACGGTCGCCGAGGAGGCCCCCGCGGTGTACAAGGACGTCGATGCGGTCGTCGCCGCCTCGGATGCGGTGGGGATCGCGACGGCGGTCGCGCGGATGCGCCCGGTCTGCAACGTGAAGGGATGAGCAACCGGTGCATACGTCTCATCAGTATGATACGTTCGAACGGTCCGCTCATCGCCAGAGACGTCCGTCTCGTCCGCATTCGAACAGTTTAATTCAATCCGCCGATATCTCTCTGACGGAGACAGGATGTACGATCTGACTAGCTTCCAACGGGACCTCCTGTACGTCATCGCCGGCCTGGAGAAGCCGCACGGCCTGGCGGTCAAAGAGGAGCTGGAGCGCTACTACGAGAAGGAGATCCATCATGGTCGGCTGTACCCGAACCTCGACACACTCGTGGAGAAGGGGCTCGTGGACAAGGGCGAGCTCGACCGGCGGACGAACGTCTACGTCCTGACCCGCCGTGGGCGCCGTGAGATCGACGCGCGCAAGCAGTGGGAGGGGCAGTACCTCGAGCTGGAGTACGGCGGGATCCCCCACTCATGAGTCCCGCGGCGGCTCATCGGTGACCCGCAGCCCCGGGCTCGTCAGGTCCGTGTCCACGGGTCGGCCGGTCGCGCCGGGATCGACCCCGTAGGGCCGGACCATCTCCCGATGGACGAGCGCGGGCAGCACATGTCGGCCGAAGTTCACCACGAGCACCAGCAGGATCGGCATCAGGAACAGCCCATACCAGCCGAACAGCAGCGGCCCCAGGGTGTACGCCAGCATCACGGCCCCCACATGCAGGGTCCGCCCCGAGACGTACGGGCGGAGGACGATGTCGGGGATCGTGTCGACGATCACGAACGAGACCAGGATGAACGCCACCGGGAACCAGAGTCCACCGGGGTCCGCCAGGACCGCCTGTGCGATGAGGTACGCCGCCACCGGCAGGTAGACCAGCTTCATCCCCACGATGGGGATCAGGCTCGCCACACCCGCCAGCAGCCCCACCAACGCTGCGGCGGGGATCGCCACAGTCGGCGTGGCGATGCTGTTCAGCAGCGAGTAGGCGAAGACCCCGATCGTGCCGGTGATCACCGCGTTGAGGATGTTGCCGAAGAAGATGGAGTGGAGGTCGGTGTCGATCGCATCCATCACCGCGTCCAGGACGCCGCGGTTGTCCCCGAACCGGAAGCGGACCCAGCGGCTCAGTCGCGTGCCGTCGCGCAGCAGGTAGTACGCGAGGGCGATCATGATGAACAGATGCACCAGCCCCACCCCGACGGTGGTGAGGATCTCCCCGACGGACGCAGCGGAGTCGACGAGCGTCTGCAGGTCGGCGGTCGTCAGCTGGTCCCACTGCAGGGTGGTGACCGTCTCGGGGAGGCCGGTCGTCACGAACGCGACGAGGTCCGGCGGGAGCACCGCGGCGAGCGAATCACCGTCGGCGAACACCCGATTTGCCTCCGAGACCACCAGTGCGATCGCCCAGGCGACGATCACCAGCGCCGGCAGCGCCAACGCCAGCAACGCCACCGCCGCCGCGAGCCCACTCGGGCGGACCACCCGCCGGAGCCGGCGGTACACCGGCCGGGTCGCATAGTACAGGAACAGTCCGAAGACGACCGTCCCGATGAACGTGTACACCACGTAGCCGACGAGCATCAGCAGTCCAAGGCCGATGAGCACCCATGAGTACTCTAAGCGCCCGGTGAGCTGACGCTGCATGCGTGCCGTAGCTCGACCTGTGGCTAAGTGTGTTGTGTTGCCGAGAACACTTTTTACGCCCGCTCATCGTAGCAGAAGCGATGGAACTACGCGAACACGCCGAGGCACTCGCCTCCTCCCTCGGCGAGGACACAGAGGAGGTGCTGGCGGAGCTCGAGGGACTGCTGCAGTACCACGTGCCCCTGGAGGAGGCGAAGCAGAGCATCCGCCGGGCCCGAGGGGCCGACGGTGGCGGCGGTGGGCCGGCCGTCGAGCGGCCCATCGGTGGCATCAGCGTCGATGACGACCGGGTGAGCGTGGTGGGTCGGGTGCAGACGCTGGGGCGTCGGCGCATCCGGTCCGGCGGGGATGAGACCGTCCTGCGCGAGGGGCTGCTCGCAGACGAGAGCGGGTCGGTCACCTACACCGCGTGGGCTGACTGTGGCTTCGCCGTCGGGGACGTCATCGCCGTCGATGGGGCGTCTGTGCGGGAGTGGGACGGTCGGGCGGAGCTGAACATCAACGGGCCCGAGCAGGTGACGGAGGTCGACGATGACCGCGTGTCCGTCGAGCCGTTGGGCGCCGTGCCGATCGCGGAGATCCGTCCGGGTGACCGAGGGCTCACCGTCGAGGTGCAGGTCACCGACCTGGAGGCGCGGGACATCGACGGGCGGTCGGGGCCGACGACGATCTGGAGCGGGGTCGTCGGTGACGCGTCCGGTCGGGCGCCGTTGACCGACTGGGCGCACCGTGACACGCTGGCGGAGGGCGCTTCCGTGCGGATGGAGGAGGTCTACATCCGCGAGTTCCGAGGGGTGCCACAGGTCAGCCTCTCGGAGTTCAGCACGGTCACGCCGATCGATGAGGTGCCCGTCCGGACGGACGCAGAGACGGTCACCATCGGCGAGGCGCTCGCCGCCGGGGGTCGCTTCGATGTCCAGACCGTGGGCAACGTCCTCGAGGTGCGTGATGGATCGGGGCTCATCGAGCGCTGTCCGGAGTGTGGTCGGCTCGTGCAGAACGAGCAGTGCCGTGCCCATGGGAGGGTCGACGGTGTGGATGACCTCCGCGTGAAGGCGATCATCGACGATGGGACGGGGGCGATGACCGCGATCTTCGGCACCGAGCTCACCGCCACGCTGTACGGGGCAGACCTCGACGCCGCGCTGTCTGCGGCCCGTGATGCGATGGACCGGGGTGTCGTGTCCACCGAGATCGACCAGGCGATCACAGGCCATCGGATGGCGGTGCGGGGGGACATCTCCGTGGATGAGTACGGGGCGACGTGCAATGTGCGCTCGATGCAGCGGGATCCCGACGATGCCGCCGACCGGGCGGCGGCGCTGCTGACGGAGGTCGGCACATGAGCGCGGGGGTCCAACGCCGGGAGATCGCCCGGCGGGTCTTCGCCGCAGAGTTCCGTCTCGCCGATGAGAGCATCCGCGTGGGTGCGGGTGAGCGGGCGCCGACCTACGTCATCTCTCCAGGCGGGGCCTGGATGAACCGTGTCTTCGCCGTGGGCGTGCTGACCGAACAGACCGATGTGTCCGCCGGGGAGATGATCCGCGCGCGGATCGCCGACCCCACCGGGGCGGTGGTGACCTACGCGGGGCAGTACCAGCCAACGGCTGCGGCCCGGTTGGACCAGGCGACGGTGGGCTCGATGCTCGCGCTCACGGGCAAGGCGCGCACGTATCAACCCGACGACGGCGATGCGGTGTACACGTCGATCCGCCCGGAGGCGGTCACCGTCGTCGACGCGCCGACACAGGAGCAGTGGATCGTGGATACGGCCGTGGCGACCCTCCGACGGGTGGATCTGGTGGCCGCGCTCATGGCCGCAGCGCCACCCACCGTGGAGCTGGCAGCGCTCGCGAGCGCCGATGGGATCGATGACCAGGTGCTCGGTGCGGTCGCTGCCCTCCAGCGGTATCATCCGGGGCTGGGCTTCCTCGAGCAGCTGCGCGTGCTGGCGGTGGAGGCGCTGGAGGTCGTCACGGGGGACCGCGACGCGGTGTCGGACGTCTCACTGGCGATCGGCGCCGATGCGCCGGGACTCGGGGAGGTCCCCTCTGCAGCGCGATCCCCGGTGGATGTCGAGGCGGTCCTGGCGACGATCGATGCGGTCGCAGCCGGGCCGCAGGCGACCGGCGGAGTGGCGGCGCCCGATCCAGACGCGCCCGACCCACAGCCGCCGGACGCCGGAGCGACCGGGGATGCCGAGGTAGCCGCCATGGATCCGCCTGCAGCCTCAGCGGGCGAGGAGGAGGCGATGCCTGGGGAGGAGCCGGTCCCATCCGCGTCAGCCGATGGGCCCCCGGCTGAGACGGAGGCGGTCGAAGCAGCACCCCCCGATCCACCGGCTGCTGCGGAGAGCACCGCCGGTGACACCCCGGACCCATCTCCGGAGACGGACCCATCTGGCGCGGAGCCTGCATCCGCCGGTGCCTCAGATCCGTCCACCCCTTCGGAGCCCGCCGGCCCGGCTGCCACGGACGACAGCCCCGATCCGTCGACCATCGAGGCGGAGGTCGAGCAGCTTGGAACGTTCGAGCTCGGTGAGGAGACGCGTGCAGAGCTCGAGGAGGAGTTCGATACGGACTTCACGACGGGTGCGGAGCTCGAGGCCGATACGCCCGAGGAGCAGGCAGCCGCATCGGCGGGGGAGCCCGAGGAGCAGGCATCCACATCGGCGGAGGAGCCCGAGGAGCAGGCATCCGCATCGGCGGGGGAGGAGCCCGTCGAGCTCGTGGTCGCCGCGATGAACGCATTGGATGATGGGGATGGAGCCCCGACCACGGCGGTGGTCGAACAGGTCGTCAACGAGGCGGATCTGGACCATGCAGCCGTCGAGGCAGCGATCGAGGAGGCGCTCATGGGTGGCCGGTGCTACGAACCGGCCGAGGGGCGCCTCAC
>JAVLBV010000140.1:0-1123 GCA_031580685.1 Haloquadratum sp.
GGGTCGCATACACCAGGCTGCCGTCGATGATCGAGTCGGGGCGGGCGAAGTAGACGTGCTCGAAGAAGCAGTGCGCCGTCCGGTCGACGTCGACCAGCTGGTGGGAGTCGAAGCCCGCTCCATCCGGGTCGAGGATCACCAGCTCGCCGGGGCGGACATCGCGCAGCAGCGTGCCCCCGAGGGCGTCGATCGCCGCCGACTCGGAGGCGAGCATGTACCCATCCTCGAGCTTGCCCACACACAGCGGCCGGTTGCCCTGGGGGTCACGCAGCCCCATCACCGTCTCATCGTGCATGATCGTCAGCGCGTACGAGCCGTGCAGCTTCTGCATCGTGCGCTCGATCGCCTCGATGCGGTCGGCCGCGAGCAGCTGTCGTGCGAGCTCATGGGCGATCACCTCCGTGTCCCCGTCACTGGTGAACGCATGCCCCGCGGCCGCGAGCGCATCGCGGAGCTCGGTGGTGTTGATCAGATTGCCGTTGTGCGCGAGCCCCAGCGACCCCGACTTGAACGAGACCGCGAACGGCTGGGCACAGCATGCACCCATCCCCCCCTGGGTGGGGTAGCGCACATGGCCGATCCCCGTCGTCCCCAACAGCCCCGCCAGCGCATCCGCCCCGAACACCTCGCTGACGAGCCCCGTCTCGACGTGGCTGTGCTGTTGGAACCCGTCGTGGGTGACGATGCCCGCGGCCTCCTGGCCCCGATGCTGCAGCGCGTACAGCGCCGAGTACAGCGGATGTGCAGCGGCCGTCTCAGCCAGCGCCACCCCCACGACACCACAGCGGTCGCGCATGGCCTGCCCGCCGGCAGGCGGCCCCTGCTGACTCATCACATCATGCTACGCCTGCAAGGGAATAAATCCCCACGGCCATGCACAGATCCCGCTCACGGGGTGCTGCGAGTATGCAGGATCATGCACCGGCCGACCGCGTCACTCGCCCGCCTTCGACTGCCAACTGTAGGACCGCCGCTTGGCGGACTTGCCGAAGCCGCAGGAGGCACAGCGCCCCTTCTTGAGGTGGTAGGATGCCGAGCCGCAGCGGCGGCACTTCACGTGCACCTTCTTGTTCTTCTTGCCCATCGAGGGGGTGCCAGAACCCGTCATTTGCGTATCATGACC
>JAVLBV010000141.1:0-1118 GCA_031580685.1 Haloquadratum sp.
ACGGGAGTCCCGCCAGGAGATGGACATGTTCGACCGCGAACTTCGCGAAGGTGCACGGGAACAGGCGAGGGATCAGGTCGTCCGCCAGGAACTCGACCGCGAGGACCGCGTCCGTGCGATACAGGCGGAGGCCGACGCGGATCGTGCACGGACGGAGGCACTCCGCGAGGGGACGCTGGCCCCGACAGGCCTGCAGCGGGGTCCGGAGTTCACCGGTGAACGCCGATCGCTGGCGGAGGCCGGTGCATTGGTCAGTCGGCGGATCACCGATATCGCGACCGCGCCGCGTGCGGTCTCACCGACGGCTGTCGCACTGGGTGCGGAACCAGGCCTCCGGGAACCGACGTCGTTCGAGGTCGGTGTCGTGGAGGGGTCGCTGGAACTCGCGAACGTCTTCGCGACCGCCGAAGGCTTCCGCGCAGGCGGGGAGTTCGTCGGCGAACGCATCCAGGAGGCCGAGGAGGAAGGGGTGGGCGAAGCGATCGAGACGACCGAACAGGCTGCGGAGGACACCGTGGACGCCTTCGAAGCCCAGTTCCGCGAAGACCCCGCCAGGTTCGCAGGTGCTGTCGCAGGGTCGCTGCTTGTCTCCGGCGGTGCGTTCGCAGCTGCACGACAGGCCGGAGCAGGGACCAGCCTCGCCGCCCGTGCGATCATCCAGCCTGGCGAGGAGATCGCGGGGATCGGCGGCTTCCGGCTGACGCGTGCACTGGCCGGTGAACGCCGCGCGCAGCAGCTGTTCCCGAACGAGGAGGTGCTGCTGTTCAGCGAGGAGGCTGCGATCAGGACAGCCCAGTCTGCGTCTTCGCGTGCGCGGGATATCTTCGACAGGGCTGACGTCCGCGTCCGCGGTATCGGTGCAGGTCTTCCGGCGGTTGAGGTCGAGATTAGGCCGGAACTGGAGACGGAACTGGCGGACATGGAGATGCAGGAACGACTGCTGGCCGCCGAACAGCGCCGCGTCGTGCCGATGCAGGAACCAGGCTTCCGGAGCGACCTGACGCCGGAGGGGACCTTCTTCGAACCGCGGGGACTGGACCCCCGGACGCGCAGACGGCTGCGCTGGCATGCTGGGGCTGCTGTCACGCCGGGTGCTCGGCCAGGTCGACCCCGGGCTC
>JAVLBV010000142.1:0-1048 GCA_031580685.1 Haloquadratum sp.
CCGTGCGCTACGACATGACGGACCTGCCGGTGACGGCGGTGCGCCCCAGCGAGCTGGAGATGACCGCCGCGGGCTTCACAGCGTTGCTCGTGGGCTTCATCGGGATCATGCAGGACTCAGTGCCTAATTCTCAGGCATCCACATCCACATTCAACGCGACCGCAGCACTCACCGAGAGCTTCGTCTCCGTGATGCCGTATCTCGTGCTTGTGCTGGCGGCAGCGTTTATCCTCGCCGCACTCGTGAGGTTGAACTGATGCTGCTTAACGCATGGATCGCCGTGACGGTCATCGCAGTGATCACGGTCTTCTTCACGATCACACGACGCATCGATGGAATCATCGGCGGCTTCGCATCGTTCGGATTGGGCGCGTTATCTGCATACGGCGCGCTGTCTCTGACCACGGTGGAATCCGGGCTCGAGCAGTCAGCCGCTGCGCCCGAGCTCGCGATCATCGGGCTGGCGATCATCGTCATCGGTGTCGTGTATCTGTTCGATGATGTGGTGGGAAGCTTAGATTTAGGTAGGCTGCGCGGGAGTCGTTAGATATGAGCGCACGAGAACTCGACAGATTCAGACGAGCACAGGAACGCTTCGAGAGCCAGCAGGAGTCGAACGTCGCAGAGCGGGCTCAGGAGCGCAGAGAACGCGAGGAGACCGACGAGTCGGACTTCGACCAGGGGCTTCGCGAGGCAGCAGAGCGTCAGGAGTCCGCAGACGATGACTCCAGCTCTCGCGATGTACGCCCCGGCAGAGGGACGGAGGATCGCGTCGTCGAGCGCGACCCCGAGCCAGAGCCGGCCCCCGAGCCAGAGCCTGAGCCTGATCGCGATGTGCGTCCAGGCAGAGGGACAGAGGACCGCGTCGTCGAGCGGGAACCATCACCGGAGCCCGAGCCGGTCGACGCCGAGGAGCCTGCACCCGAGCCCGAACCGGACCGCACGCCGGATCGACCCCCACGTGCGGGCGAAGACCCCGAGGTGGACTTCGACATCCCAGAGGTGGATGTGCGCGACCCCGAGCCAGAGCCGGCCCCCGAACCAGAGC
>JAVLBV010000143.1:0-1045 GCA_031580685.1 Haloquadratum sp.
GTATCAGCGGCCTGTAGTCCGACAGCCCCCCGCTGAAGCCGAAGATACCCAGCCCGACCCACATGACGATCTCCCGCCAGCTGTTCCCGTGCACGGGGTCGAGGCCGTAACCAGCTGCGAACAGGTACGTCCCCAGCACGGCGAAGACCAGGACGGGCGCGATGGAGGCGACGATCGCGAGGTCCTGGTTCCGCGGGGTATCGTCATAGGTCGCGGTGATCTCCATGCCGCGGAGGTCGAGTTCGATCTCATGCGCGAAGGTGAGATAGACGAGGTAGTGCGCGAGTTCGTGACCGATCGTCGCGAACCCCGCCCAGAACAGTATCCATAGCGCTGGGTGGACAGTCTCCATCATTGTACGCGTACACGCTGGAAGACGACGTACAAGAGTACCAGCACCATGATCGTGAACATGGCGACCAGGCCGTTCTGGAACGCCAGGGGGAACTCGACGATCACGACAGCGCCGATCAGCATGGCCATGACCAGCGGGATCGCGAACGACCGCGTGACCATGTAGTAGGCGACGCCGATCGGGCCGACCACCAGCAGCGCCAGGATCGGTTCGGGTATCACCTGGGTGTAGGTGTCGAGGAGGAAGCCGAAGACGTCCCCCTCCGCCAGCGTCGACACGTTCTGCGCGATCACCGCCTCGAGGTACGACCCCGTCAGCACGGTCGTCCCCGCCGAGACGTCGAACGTCAGCTTATCCGCCAGTGTCGCTGGCGCTCGCGATCCTCGCGGCGGTGATCTTCCTCTTCGTCGCCTACTGGGCGCTGGAGCGGCGACCGGGGTTGGGGATCGTCAACATGGTGCCGATCCTGGTGACGATCGCGCTGCTGGCGGCCAGCATGCGCTATCTGGGGGTGCAGTTCAACGCGATCACGGGGACGGTGCTGTCGATCGGGATCGGCCTGGGGATCGACTACTCCGCGCATCTGGTCCATCGGATCTCCGAGGAGTACCGCCAGGCGGCGGACCTCTTCGATGCGCTGACGGTGAGCGTGGTGGGCACCGGAGGGGCCCTGACGGGCAGCATGATCAC
>JAVLBV010000144.1:0-1032 GCA_031580685.1 Haloquadratum sp.
GTCCGCGGCTTCCCCGCGTACAACCGCTCGAAGCTCGCGAACATCATGTTCACCAGCGCGCTCGCCCGCCGGCTCGACGCCGCCGCGGTCGCCGTCACCGCCACCTGTCTGCATCCGGGGGTGATCCCCGGCAGCGGCTTCATGCGCGAGCTGCCGCGGCCGCTGGCCGCACTCGGGCGGCGCCTCTCGGCGCTGCCGCAGGTGGACACCCCCGTCGACGGGGCGGCGAACGTGCTCGTCGCCGCCTTCGGCGCGGACGTGCGGTCGGGGGCGTACGTCAGCGAGCTCGCGCCCGCGGTGCCCTCGGACGCCGCCCGCGATGAGCGCGTCCAGGAGCGGCTGTGGGCCGTCAGCGAGGAGCTGACGGGGCGCACGTGGCCGCCCGAAGGGATCACCGGGGCCTAGGCGCCGTCACCCCACCGCCGGCACGAAGTGGGCGAGGCGGTCCGCATGCTGCATGAGCAGCGTCCCGAGGATGCTCATCACGAGCACATAGCCCACCGCGACCGCGGGGATCGTCTGCGTCAGCACCACGCTGTCGACCGCGGCGGCCGCCGCGAGCGCGGCGATGATCAGCGAGAACTCCCCGCGCGTCAGCATCCCCGTCGCCACGCGCACCCGGCGGCGATGCCCCAGCCCGTAGACGACGCCACCGGCGTAGCCCGTCGCGAGCTTCGCCACCCCCGTGAGCACCACGAGCACCGCGATGACCCCCGCGACGGCGGGGAAGACCGCGGGGTCGGTGTTCGCGCCGATCCAGAAGAAGAACACCCCCGCGAAGACGTCACGCAGCGGACGCAGCTCGCCCTCGAGCTCGGTGAGGTGCGTCGTCTCCGCGAAGCCCATGCCCACGAAGAACGCCGCGACCGCCTCGCTCACCCCGATGGTGAGCGCGACCCCGGCCACAGCGACGGTGATGGCGACCGCCCGCAGGACGAACTGCTCGGCCGTCGGCGTCCGCAGCACGCGCTCGAACAGCCCCGCGCCCACCCACACCATCGCCACGAGTGCGAGCAGGAACCCCAGCGCCAT
>JAVLBV010000145.1:0-1016 GCA_031580685.1 Haloquadratum sp.
TGATCGACGCGGTGGCGATCGCCGTCGGCATCAGCTTCTACGCCCACAGCGACCCCTCCCTCGCCGACGTCGCCGTGTGGTGGTACCCGCTGTTCGCCGACTCGCCGGTGGCGGTGGGCCTCGGCGCGCTCACCGTGGCGTGGTGGCTGGGCCGCCGCGACGATGCGCCACCGTCGTGGCCGGCGGCGCTGCTGTCGACGCTCGCGGTCGTCTGGCTCGTGCGCATGGGCGTGTGGACCGTCGGCGCGCTCGCGATCGGCTGGCGGGCGTACCTCGGCGCCGAGGCGGTGCTGTGGGCGTTCTGGGGGATCCTCGCGACGCACGTGCTGTTCCTCGCACACGCGGCGCTGACCGCGAGCGTGGGCGCGAGGCGCCGGGGCACCCTCGCCGTCGCCGCGGTGGCGCTGCTCGTGCATGACCTGGTGGACTACGGGCTCGGGCTCGCCCCGCCGCTGCCGTACGCCCCGACGCCGGCGCTCGTCGCGATGAGCCTCGCGAGCTCGGCGCTCGCGCTCGGGGTGGCGTGGTGGTGGCTGCCGCCCGCCGATGCCACAAGCGTCTAATACGAGCAGCGTTCACCCGAGGTTATGGAGGCGGCTGCGCTGCTGGACATCCTCGGCAATGAGAACCGCAGACGCATCCTCCAGCTGCTCGCGCAGAAGCCGTGCTACGTCACCGAGATCAGCGAGTACCTGGAGGTGTCGCCGAAGGCCGTCATCGACCACCTGCGGCGGCTGGAGGCGGCGGGGCTCATCGAGTCGCGCACCGACAGCTCGCGCCGCAAGTACTTCCACATCGCCCGCAACCTCCGGCTGGAGGTGACCGTCTCGCAGTACGGCTACGGCGCGAAGTCGGCGTACCCCGCCTCGCGCTCGCTGGATTTCAACACCTGCTGTGACCACGTGCGCCTGGATGTGCCCCGCGGCGACGAGGGTGGGCTCGCCGCCGCCGCACGCCGGTACTGAGCTGTTCTACACCCTCCTCGTGGCGGTGCCCTGGAGCGTGTTCCTCTTCGT
>JAVLBV010000146.1:0-991 GCA_031580685.1 Haloquadratum sp.
TGAGCTGGCGGTACAGGCCCTCGAGCGTCCCGGTGCCGGTCTGCTCGCACAGTGTGGCCTTCGCCCCCACGGTCACCTGCCCCAGCAGCAGCGGCAGCAGCGTCTCGACGCCGGGGACGCCGCTGGGTGCGGTGGTGAGCGTCGTCGCCTTCTCCGCGCGGGTGTGCGGTGCGTGGTCGGAGGCGACCATGTCGATGCGCCCGTCGACGAGCCGCTCGAACAGCCCCGCCGCATCCGCCGCCGGCCGCAGCGCGGGGTTCATCCGGCCGTACGTGCCCAGCCGGGGGCCGTCGTCGTGTGAGAGGAACAGGTGGTGCGGCGTCACCTCGCACGTCGCGTCGGTCGCCGCGACCGCATCGACCGCGGCGGGGCTCGCACAGTGGGCGATGTGCAGCTGTGCGTCGTGTCGCGCCGCCACCGCGAGCGCCGCGTCGACCGCCGCATCCTCCGCCGCCGCGGGGCGTGCCCGCCCCCACCGTGCCGCATCCGCCGCCCGGCCCGCACCGGCGGTGCCCGCGAGCGCGTCGGGGTCGAACCGGGTGGCGTCCTCCGCGTGCACCGTCACCGGGACCCCCGCCGTGGCCGCGGCGTCGACGGCGGTCTCGAACAGCGCGGCGTCGATGCCGAGCTCGCCGGTCGAGTCGGCGAGGAACACCTCCCCGAGGGCGATGATCCCACTCGCCAGCAACCCCTCGGGCTCCCACGCGGGCGTCACCCCGCCGGCGATCCGGATGTCGATCACCGCATCGGCCGCACGGCGGCGCTTCTGTGCGACCCGCGCGGCGGTCACCGTCGGCGGGTCGGTGTTGGGCTGGTCGACGATCGTCGTCACCCCGCCGGCGGCGGCCGCCCGGGCGGTCTCGGCGAAGTCGGCCTTCTGGGGGTGCCCCGGCTCGCGGCAGTGCACGTGGACGTCGATCGCCCCCGGAAGCACCGTGCGGCCGCCGCAGTCGATCGCCGCCGCGCCGGCTGCGGTGCCGGTGGGCTCGAT
>JAVLBV010000147.1:0-990 GCA_031580685.1 Haloquadratum sp.
GAGTGGCCACATGACCCCGATGGGGAGGAGGGCTCTGAGGACGGCCGGAAGTACGGCCAGGCGGTGCTGGTCAAGAAAGGCGGGGTGCTTTTCATCGTTCGCTCACGCTACGTGTGCGCTATCGGTCTCGAGGAGTGTTTAGTCTTCGCAGTCGTTGCCTGCGTCCTTCACGAAGGATATCCAACCCTCGCTACTCCGGGTCACACCTCACGCGTCGGACAGATCGTACGGGGCTGTCACCCTGTCTCGCCCTCCGTTCCAGGAGAGTTCTGATCGGTCCGCCACGCGATTGTGTGTGCCCATACACCACATATCCTGTCGGATTCGGTTTGGACTGTGTCGCGTTCACTCGCGGTTACTGACGACATCGCAATTGCGTTCTCTTCCTGCTCTTACTGAGATGTTTCAGTTCAGAGCGTTCCCCCTTGCTAGATGCAAGTGTTGTGGGATTCCCATTCGGAAATCTCAGGTTCTTCGCTTCCATGCAGCTCCCCTGAGCGTATCGCCGCTTGGCACGTCCGTCATCGGCTCTCGAGCCGAGCCATTCACCAGCCAGCACAGTAGCCAGTATGCTGTCGGTTGTGTGTCGCACCTGCGGATGCAGGTGCTGACGTCCACAGATCCCGATGAACGGGTTCAGTGGGCGTCTGGATTACACGCGTACACACGGTGTCATCGGGACGGCCGGAGGTAGCCGGCGCGTCCTCGTCCCTTCCCATCCGCCGTCTCCGGCGGTGGTGCATCGGGGTGACGACCATCACGGTGACGGTCGCCACACATGGACCCGCTGGGATTTGAACCCAGGGCGTCCTCCTTGCAAAGGAGGTGCTCTGCCGCTGAGCTACGGGCCCGCGAGCCTCGGTGGGGTCTCAGGTGCCTGTCCGGATGTGTGCCACCACGAACGGACCGCACCAGGTGGGTCAGACGCGTCGGTCTGATCCCGATCATTAGGAGGTGATCCAGCCGCAGATTCCCCTACGGCTACCTTGT
>JAVLBV010000148.1:0-989 GCA_031580685.1 Haloquadratum sp.
TTCGACCACTGAGGCGAGCTGCGGGCGGACCTCCGTGAGCACCTCCTGGTTGTTCCCATGCTGACGGATGATACCCACCCGCACTGCTCGCACCGGGCGACACCGTCGCGGTCACCGTCGAGGGCGTCGGCACCCTCCGCAACCCCGTCATCGCCGCGGAGTAGCCGACGCGCAGCGCGCGTCACCCCGGCGGGGCGAGGTGCTCGATCGGGTGGGCGGGGCTGCGCGCGAGCAGCGCATCGATCTGCTCGAGGCAGGAGGTGCCGCTGGCGACGACCGCCCGGCCCTCCGTCGGCTCCGCACGCAGCTGCTCGGCCAGCCGCCCGCCGACGTCCATGCTCAGCTCGTAGTAGTCTTGCTTGTACCCGAAGCTGCCGGCCATCCCGCAGCACTCGACGGCCGTCGTCTCCACGTCGAACCCGCAGCGCTCGAGCACCGCCACCGTGTGTGCCTCGAGGTCGAGCGTGCGCTGCTGGCAGTGGCTGTGGTACGCGAGTGCCGTCCCCGCCCCGTCGGTGAGTGCTGTGGGGTCCGCACCGTGGTCGAACAGCCCGTAGATGTACTCGCACAGCTCGTAGCTGTGGGCCGCGAGCGCCTCCGACGCCGGTGCATCCAGCAGCCGTGCGTACTCGCGCTGGAACATCGCGTGGTCGCTCGGCTCGATCACCACCACATCGCGGCCGTCGTCGATGTGCGGCGCCAGCGCCGCATGCACGCGCTCGGCGTGGTCCGTCGCCGTCGTGACCATCCCCTGCGACAGGGGGGCACGGCCGCTGGAGGCGACCTGCGGGACGACGACACGCACACCTGGCATCTTCGGCCCCTCAGTGGCCGCTGGTGCGGATTACATGGCATACTGGCAGCTATCCAAGGCAGTAGCCATCATCGGCTTCACAGCGGCGCTCACGGGCTTCCTCGCGTTCCTCGAACCCGGCGCGATCGAGCTCATCGGCATCATCATCGAGACGACACTCGAGCGCAGCGAGGAC
>JAVLBV010000149.1:0-952 GCA_031580685.1 Haloquadratum sp.
CTGGGTCACCCGGAACGGCTCGAACCCATGCTCACGCGCGGTGCCGATCGCCTTCATCAGCTGCCAGGCGGCCATCGCCGCGCGCATCGCCCCCTCATCGCGGATCGTCGTCACGAGCGCGCGCGTGTCGAGGTGGTCCATCGCGGGCACGTCCTGCTCGGTGAACCAGGTGACGACCTCGGCGGTGAACTCGTTGGCGACCGCCGCGGTGGGCTGGACCCGTGCGGACTCGAAGCGGTCCGCGCGCACGCCGTAGTTGCCGATCAGCGGGTACGCGAACGTGAGGATCTGCTCGGCGTACGACGGGTCGGTCAGGCTCTCCTCATACCCCGTGTACGCCGTCGTGAACACCACCTCGCCGGTGGCCGTCCCCGGCGCGCGCCCGCGGCCGACGACCACCTCGCCCGTCTCCAGCGCCAGATACGCATCCATCTGTTCGAATCGATGCGGGGACCCGGCAAAATACTGTCGAGTTCGAAGGATTGTTGCGATATTCGTAACTGCTTTGCCGCTCCCGCGCCCGCCTGGGGCATGGACGCGCTGGACCGCGAGATCCTCGAGCACCTCCGGCACGACGGGCGCCGGCCGTACACCGAGATCGCCGCGGCGGTGGGCACCTCCGAGGGCACCGTCCGCAACCGCGTCGAGCAGCTGCTCGCCGACGGGATCATCGAACGGTTCACCGTCACCACCCGTCGTGGCAACATCAAGGCGATGGTGGCCGTCCGCGTGCGCGTCGATGTCGACACCGCGGCGGTGACCGCCGTCTTCGCGACGTGGCCCGAGGTGGACTACGTCTGGCAGGTCTCGGGCAACGACGACGTCGTGCTCATCGTCGACGCCGCCGACACCACCGCGCTGAACGCGCTCATCACCCGCGTGCGCGACCGCGACGAGGTGCGCGACACCCACACACGTCTCATCCTCGACGAGCAGCTCGGCGGCGCGTAGG
>JAVLBV010000014.1:0-22309 GCA_031580685.1 Haloquadratum sp.
AAGATGACCGTGGGGTCGGCCGCCGCGAGGCGGTCGCGGTCGGGGGTGAGCCACCCGCCGATCGTGGGCGCATCGGTTCTGGCCACTCCTCCAACAGTGTGACGCACTGGTCGATGATGCGTGCGGACTGCTCGACCTCACCCATGCGGACGAGCAGCCGACTGTAGTTGTCCCCCTCAGCCTCGGTGACGACGTCCCAGTCGAGCTTCGGATAGTATCCGTAGGGGTCGTCCCGGCGCAGGTCGTAGTCGATCCCCGACCCCCGGGCGACCGGCCCCGTCGCCCCGTACGACTTCGCCACGTCCGCAGGGAGGACCCCCGTATCGACGGTGCGCAGCTGGAGGATCTCGTTGCCGGTGATCAGGTCGTGGTACTCCTCGAGCGCCTGGGGGAGCTCATCGAGGAACTCCCGGATCAGCGCGAAGAACTCCGCACGCGGCTCGGGCAGGTCCCACACCACCCCACCCAGACGGAAGTAGTTGAACATCATCCGCTGGCCGGTCAGCTCCTCGAGGATCTTCTGGGCCTTCTCACGGTCCCGCATCGCGTACATGAAGATCGCCGTGAAGTCGCCGTAGACGTCCAGTGCGAACGTCCCCACCGCGAGCATGTGCGAGGCGATCCGGCACACCTCCGCCCCCAGCGTCCGGATCACCTGGGCGTACTCGGGCACCTCGATGTCGTTGAGGTCCTCCGCCGCGCGTGCGTACGCCCACTCGTTCAACAGCCCCGATGAGGCGTAGTCCCAGCGGTCGGGGTAGGGCATGATCTGGTGGCGGTAGGTCTTCGTCTGGCACATCTGCTCCTCGCACCGGTGGAGGTAGCCGATGTCGGGGTCGATGTCCGCCACCTGCTCGCCATCCAGCACCGTCTTCACGTGCAGCACGCCGTGGGTCGCCGGGTGGTGCGGGCCGATGTTGATGTACATCGTATCACCCTCAGCGTCGCGGTGGTCCTGCGCCAGGGGGTTCTCCCACTCCTTCAGCGTCACGATCTGGGGCTGCTGCTGGTCGTAGCTCCGCGAGAGGGGATGGCCCACCCACGTCTCCGGCAGCAGGATCCGCCGGAGGTCGGGGTGCTCATCGTACGTGATGCCGATGAGGTCGTACGCCTCCCGCTCGTGCCAGTCGGCGGTGCGGAAGACGCCCGCGGCCGACTGGCTGTGGGGGTGGTCGCTCGCGGTGGGGACGACCACCGACAGCTCCCGGGTCCGCGCCTCGTAGCTCGTCAGATGGTAGATCGTCTCGAAGCGGTCCGGGTGCTCCTCTGCGGTGACACACGAGAGGTGGTCGAACCCGAGCTCCGCCCGCAGCAGCCCGAGCACCTCGGCGACGGTGTCAGGTGCGATGATGATCGCCGGCGCATTGATGTGCTCCTCGGTGGCGATCACCCGCTCGCCCAGCACCGCCTCGACGGCGGCGATGAGCTCCTCGCGTGTCGCCAGCTCCGGCTCCTCGGTGACGGTCTGGATGCTCATGGCGCGGCGCTCCAGTCGTACCGCATCACCAGGTCCTGCTCATCGATCTGGTCGGCCAGGTGCGCCACCAGCTCATCCTGGGGGAGGTCGCCGAACTGCTCGAGCTCGTACGGCTTGACGGTCACCGGCGATGACTCCCCCGTGGCGATCCGCTCCTGCAGCTTCGCGATGCCGTAGACCAGCGCCTCCGGTCGCGGCGGACACCCGGGGATGTGGATGTCGACGGGGATGACCTCCTCTGCCCCCTTGATCACGTTGTACCCCTCCTGGAACGGCCCCCCTGAGACGGTGCATGACCCCATGCCGACGACGAACTTCGGCTCCGGCATCTGGTCGTACACGCGCTTCATCCGGGGGGCGAACTTCGAGACGATCGTCCCCGGGACGATGATCACATCCGCCTGCCGGGGCGACGCCCGCGGCACCCCGGCACCGAAGCGGTCGAGGTCGTGCTTGACGGCGTACGTGTGCATCATCTCGATGCTGCAGCAGGCGATGCCGAACTGCAGCATGAACATCGAGGAGCCGCGCACCCACTGCATGAACTGGTCGAACTTCGTCAGGATGAACGGGGTCGACCCGAACGCCTCACGCAGGCGCGAGTTGTACCGGTCATCGGTGCCCGTCATCCGCGCATCACGGGTGGCGGTCTCTACCTCACCGTCATCGCCCACGAAGGGCTGCTGTATCTCAGAGCTCATGTCGATCGTTCCGTCTTCCGTGCGGTCGTCTGGGGGCTCGCGATCCACTGGACCGCCCCGTTGCGCCACGCCCAGACGAGGCCGATCACCAAGATCCCGATGAACACCAGCATGGGTGCGAACACGGCGGTCAGGCTCACGCCCTGCGCCAGCGCATCACGGAACACCAGCGTCCACGGCAGGATCAGCACCGTCTCCACATCGAACACCACGAACAGCAGGGCCACCATGTAGTACTGGATGTTGAACTGCACCCTGGCGCTGCCCGTCGGGACCTCCCCACTCTCGTACGTCGCCCGTTTACCCCCCTCCGGCACCGAGGGCCGGAGGATCCAGGAGGCAGCCATCATCCCGAGCGGGATGCCCAGTGCGACGACGGCCAGTGCGCCCACCGCGATCCATTCACTCATTTCGGTCAACAGCGCTTAGAATCCGCCCCGTATAAGCGTTGATTCATGCCACCTCCCCCGGCGGCTCACAGCTCGGAGAGGTCGACCCCTCCCTCGTGCAGCTGGAGGGACTCTGCGGCCACCGTCGCCGCCTGTGCGGCGTGGAACTCCGTGAGGCGCGCGTGGATCTCCGGGTCGGACGCCCCGATGATCTGCGCGGCGGCCAACCCCGCGTTGTACGCCTTGCCCGCATCGACCGCCACGATGGGCGCGCCCGTCGGGTTCCCGATGACCGATCCCAACGCCGCCTCATCGACCGGGACGCCGATGACCGGCAGCGGGAAGGCCACCGAGGCGAGCATGGTGGGGAGGTCGGCCGACTTCCCCCCCGCCCCCGCGATGATGAGCGCCAGCCCCCGCCGCGCGGCGGTCTGGCCGTAGGTCATCATGAGCTCGGGTGTCCGGTGCGCGGAGATGACGAACGTCTCGTAGGTGCGACGGTCCGCCGCCGGTGGCTCATCGATCGTCGACTGCTCGAAGAAGCCCACCTCCTCGAGTGCCCGATGGGCCTCCCGCATCACGGGCAGGTCCGACGAGGAGCCCATGACGATCCCCACATCCGGGGTCACCGCCGGGTCGACATCGGCCTCTGCCTCTGCCTCCAACCGCTCACGGAGCGTCTGTCTGGGTGTCTCGCTCATGCGGAATCTCCGCTGTCAGCCCCATTGAATGTGACCCCTCCGGCGAGCGTGCGGACCCGCTCGAGCAGCAGCGCATCGACGCCCTCATCGGGGTGCGCGGCCAGCTCGGGGAGGGTGATGTGTCCCATCTTCCGGCCCGGTCGGGCCTGCTGCTTGCCGTACCAGTGCAGCCGGGCCCCCGGTGTCTGCAGGATGGGGGTGATTCCCCCGAGCCTCGCCGGGGTCGGCGCGGGGACGTCCGCCAGCAGGTTCGCCATCACCACCGGGTGGGTGAGGGTCGTCGCACCCGTCGGCCATCCCAGCACCGCCCGGATGCAGTTCGCGAACTGCGAGCAGGTCGCCGCCTCGATCGTCCAGTGCCCGCTGTTGTGTGGCCGGGGTGCGACCTCGTTCACCACGATCTCGCCCGCGTGGGTCTCGAACAGCTCGACCCCGAAGACGCCCCGCCCCTCGAGGCTCTCGATCACCGCGCTGGCGGTCGCGATCGCCGCCTCGATGACCGCGTGGTCCGTCCGTGGTGGCACGACCACCCCGTGCAACACGCCGTCGTGGTGGATGTTCTCACTCGGGTGGTACGTCTGGATCCCGGCTGCCCCGCGCACACCGATGACCGACAGCTCCCGCACGAAGGGCACCACCTCCTCCGCGATCGCCGCACCACCGATGGCCGCGATCGCCGCCGCATCATCCCACGTGTCATCCAGCAGGATCACGCCCCGGCCATCGTAGCCCCCCCGGCGTGCCTTGAGCACGCACCCATCGAACCGCTCGCGGGCGGCCGCGAGCTCCGCAGGCGTCTCGACGGGCGCCCACCGTGGGGTCGCGATCCCCGCCGCCTCGAGGTGGCTGTTCTGTGTGTGCTTGTCCTGGATGATCCGCAGGGTCGCCGGGTCGGGGTGCACCGGCGTGTCCGTCACCGCCTCCAGCAGCCTCGGGTCGGCCAGCTCGATCTCGTAGGTGAGCACATCGACCGCGGCGGCGAGCTCCGAGACCGCCTCCGCATCGTCGAACGCCGCGGTGACCTGGTCGGCGCCGACGGCCGCTGCGGGACACCCCGGGGTGGGGTCCAGCACGGTCACCCGCACCCCGAGCCGGTGCGCCGCGAGCGTCGCCATCCGCCCCAGCTGTCCACCACCGATGATCCCCACGTGCGGTCCCGACGCCTGCATGTCGAGATGCCCGTGCGGCGCGGGCATCACTGCTGTGGTCCATCGCCCGCAGTGAGCACCACCACCTCGCGGTCCCACAGCCGCAGTGGGACGGTCTGGGCCCTGTACGATGGCAGCAACGACTGCAGCTCCGCGGCCCGCGCCGCCGGGGCGATCACCACCGGTGGGGGGTCCTGCAGCTGCGGTGTGAGGTCACCGTCGGCGGGGACGCTCGCGACGTCGAGGCCCAGCCGCTCGGTGTACCACGGCAGGGGCAACCGGTCGTGCCAGCCCGGCCCGCCCGGCGGGGGTGTCCCGACGGTGCTCTGGTCGGCGACGTGGTACGCCCCGTCTTCACCGCCCACGTACAGCAGATCCACCCCATCGTGTCCCCTGGTGGCGCCCTCGATCGCCGCCAGTGCATCCCGCAGCTCCTCGCCCGGTTGGGCCCACTGGACCACGGGCGCGCCGGCGACCGATGCGCTGTTGTGCTGCGTCATCAGGCCCACGCCGGTCACGCCCGTGAGGACGACGCAGCCGATGATCGCCCCGGCTGCGACCTGTCGGCGTCCTGTGGACGCCATGCGACCCAGCTCGGCCAGCGCCACGCCCGCGGGGATCGACAGCGGCAGCAGCACATGCACCGCGTTCCACGGTGCCTTGATGTCCGTCGCGAGCGGGTAGCCCACGCCGAGCGCTTCTTCGCCGGCGAGACGGGCGTGCTCGCGGGGCCGATGGCCGCGGCGATGGAGACCGCCGCCGACGCGCAGCGCTTCGAGCGCGCGGCGCATCTGCGCGACCGGCTCGCGGTCGTCGAGGGGTTCCACGGTGGGGGTGCGGAGGCCGTCAGCAGCCGGGCGGACGAGCGGGCGGTCGACGTGATCGGCGTGTCGATCGAGGGGACGACCGCCACGGTGGCACGGCTGCACAGCCAGCGCGGCCAGCTGGTCGACCGCTCGCGGCACCGCCTGGACGCCCCCGGCGACGGCGCCGGCGCCGCGGAGGTGATCGGGGCGTTCCTCACGCAGTACTACACCGAGCGGGAGCTGCCCGATGCGATCCTGCTGTCGGAGGCGCCGACAGACAGCTCCGTCGAGCGCTGGCTGACCGCGGCGGGCGTCGCGGTGCGGGTGCCGGGGGTGGGCCGGGAGGCGAAGCTCGTCGAGCTCGCGCTGAAGAACGCCGCCGCGTCGGACCGCCGCGTCGATGGGGTCGGCCGCCTCGCGAGCGTGCTACAGAGCACCCGCCCACGGCACATCGAGGGGTTCGACGTGAGCCACGCACAGGGGCGGGCGGTCGTGGGCTCGAACGTGTGGTTCGTCGACGGGCAGGCCGACACCGCGGGCTACCGGCGCAAGCGGCTGTCGCCCGGCAACGACGACGTGGGGCACATCGCCGAGCTGCTCGCATGGCGCGCACAGCGGGCCCCGCGCGATGACCGGCCCGACCCCGACCTGCTGCTGATCGACGGCGGGCCCACCCAGCTCGCCGCAGCGGTCGAGGCCGTCGAGGCGGTGGGATGGGACGTCCCTGCGGTGTCACTGGCGAAGCAGGAGGAGCAGGTGTTCACGCCCGACGGTCCGCTGCGGCTGGCCGATGACGACCCCGCGCTGCATCTGCTGCAGCGCGTGCGCGATGAGGCGCACCGCTTCGCCGTGCAGTACCACCAGACGCTGCGCGATGACGTGCAGACCGTCCTCGAGGGGGTGCCCGGGGTGGGGCCGACGACGCGGCAGGCGCTGCTGCGTCGGTTCGGGTCGGTCGAGAACATCCGGCAGGCCTCGCGGGCGGACCTCGAGGACGTGCCGGGGGTGGGCCCGCAGACGGCGCAGACGCTGCGCGAGCGGCTCTGATCAGGCCCAGTCGGTGAGCCGTGGGGCCGCATCGAGCGGCATCGCCATCCAGGCATCGTCCCGGGTGATGTCGGCGATGATGAACGCGGGGTGTGTCGCGGATCCGTCGACAGACGCGACGATCTCACCTGCTGACACATCGGACCTGGCGGCCGCGTTGGATGCCATGTATGGTATACCGTGTCACCATCATAAAAAGGCTCCGAAGTGGAAATCTGTTGACGCGACGTGTGTCCAGTCGCAGGGGTGCGATGTGGACAGATGGTGACTAATAGTGCTATATAGACCACGCATGCGCTATAAGATGAGGAATGATGAGGGTCTCTGGGCGCCACGGTGGGGTGGGGACAGGACCATCAAAGAGTACATGTCGACCGCTCAGGTACACCGCCCATGGATGTCCACGAGGTGATGACCCCGCGGTCGGAGCTCGTGACCGTGGAGCTGCCGGGGACGCGCGATGATGTGCTGCGGTACCTCCAGGAGGAGGGGTTCTCGTCGGTGCCGGTGATCAAGCCCACCGACGACGGTGAGGCGTACCGCGGGATCGTCTCGCGCCAGGAGCTGATCGACCGCCCCGAGGAGAACCAGCTGGCGGTGCTCATGCGGGATGTGCCCAGCGTGAGCGCCGACGCGTCGGTCACCGCGCTCGCGGCGCTGATGGTCGAGCAGGACGAGCGGCGCGTCCCCGTCGTCGACGGGACGCTGGAGGGGATCGTGACGGTGACGGACGTGGTCCGGGCGATCGCCCGCGAGGAGGTCACCGCGGACGCGCCCATCGCGGCGGTCGCCACCCGCGGGGTGAACGCGGTGTACGAGCAGACACCGCTGCCGGTCGTCGAGCGCGAGATCTTCCTCGCGGCGGTGCCGTACGCGGTGTGTCTGGACGCGGAGGGGGCGCTCACCGGCATCGTCACCGAGGTGGACATCATCGACGTCGCGGAGGTCGTCGAGGGGGAGGATGAGACCGGCGGCTCCGTCGCCGAGCAGGACGACACCTGGATGTGGGAGGGGATCAAGACCGTCGGCACCCGGTTCGTGCCCACGCGCAACGTGGAGATCCCCGACGCGCCCGTCGCGGAGTTCATGACGACCGACGTGGCGAGCACGACGCCCGCAGCGTCCAGCGTGAGCGTCGCGCAGGCGATGATCAGCCACGACATCGAGCAGCTGCCGGTGCTCGATGGCGACCGGCTCACGGGCGTGGTGCGCGACATCGACCTGCTCGGGGCGATCTAGATGGCCACGGGCGGGCCGGCTCCGCAGGTCGCCGAGCTCGCGCGGCGGCGGGGCTTCTACTTCCGCGCGAGCGCGGTCTACGAGGGTGGTGCGGGCTTCTACACGTACGGGCCGCAGGGGGCGGCGCTGAAGGCGAACGTCGAGGCGCGCTGGCGCGAGCGCTTCGCCGACCAGGAGGGGCACCTGCAGGTGGATGCGCCGACGATCATGCCCGAGGCGGCCTTCGAGGCGTCGGGGCATCTCGACGGCTTCGACGATGCGATGGTCACCTGCGACGCCTGCGGCAGCGCCCACCGGGCGGACCACCTCATCGAGGCGGCGACCGACATCGACGATGCGGAGGACATGGCACCCGATGCGCAGGCCGCGGCGATCGCGGATGCGGCGATCGACTGCCCCACGTGTGGGGCGTCGCTCGCGGGCGCGCCCGTCGAGCCGTTCAACCTCATGTTCCCCACGCCGATCGGCCCCGGGAGCCAGGAGCCGGGGTACCTCCGCCCCGAGACCGCCCAGGCGATCTTCGTGGAGTTCCCCCGCCTCAAGGAGTACGCCCGCGGGCAGCTGCCCTTCGGCGTCACGCAGATCGGGCGGGCGTACCGCAACGAGATCTCCCCGCGGCGGGGGATCGTCCGCACCCGCGAGTTCACGCAGGCGGAGCTGGAGCTGTTCGTCGACCCCGACGCGCCCGGACCCACACCGGGTGCGTGGGGTGACGTCACCGTGCAGCTGTGGTCGGCCGCGGACCAGCGGGCCGGCCGCGCGCCGCAGCGGTGGGCGATCGGCGATGCCGTCAGCGAGGGGGTGCTCACCGACGGGTGGATCGCCTACCACATCGCCGCGGCGGCGGAGTGGTACGCACAGATCGGTGTCGACCCCACGCGCCTGCGCTTCCGGCAGCACCGCAGCGGCGAGCGCGCGCACTACGCGTCGGACTGCTGGGATGCGGAGGCGGAGGTGGGCGACGGGTGGATCGAGATCGCGGGCTTCGCCGCCCGCGGGCAGTACGACCTGCAGCACCACGGCGCCGCGGCGGATGCGGACTTCAGCATGTACGTCCCGCTCGCAGAGCCCCGCACCGAGGCGGTCGTCGAGGTGGCCGTCGACATGAGCACGCTGGGGCCGCGCTTCGGCGCCGATGCGCCCGCGGTCGCCGCCGCCGTCGAGGCCGCCTGCGAGGCCGATCCCAGCTGTGCGGCGGACGAGACGCTCACCGTCACCGTCGACGGCGAACCCGTGGAGGTCGACACCGCCGCGGTGACGGTCACCGAGACCGAGCAGACCGTCGCCGGCCGGCAGGTCACCCCCGCGGTGATCGAGCCGTCGTTCGGGATCGACCGGACGGTGTACACGCTGCTGGTGCACGCGTTCGACGAGGACACCCTCGACGGCGAGCCCCGCAGCGTGCTGCGGCTGGCGCCGGCGGTCGCGCCCACGGAGGTGGGGGTGTTCCCCGTGGTCTCGAACGCCCCCGCGCTCGTCGAGCGCGCGGAGGCGATCGCCGCGGAGCTGCGGGCGGCGGGCCTGCGGGTGACGTACGATGCGGGCGGGTCGATCGGCCGGCGCTACCGCCGGCAGGACGAGGTGGGCACCCCGCTGGCGGTGACCGTCGACGCGGCGGCCACCGAGGATGACACGGTCACCGTGCGGGCGCGGGACTCGGGGGCGCAGGTCCGCGTGCCCGCCGATGCGCTCGTCGCGGTGCTGCGGACGATGCTCGAGGCGGGCGGGGCGATCGACGCCGCCGCCGAGGCGGGCCACCCCGTCGAGCCGGTCTCCTGAGCCCAGGACACAACTGTTTTGTCACCGCTGCGACTCACCTGGGGTATGCACGCGACGCTGGAGGCTGCAGCAGCGGTCCACCCAGCGGCCGCGACGGTCGTCCGACGACGGGCCCCCTAGGCCCACCTCACATATTCTCCCCCGACCCGCAGATGCCGCAGATCCGAGGTATAGGCATCTCTACGTATTTATTTCAGTGTTCTACATCGTGATATTTATGTCCCAGACGGCTGCAGTGTGGGCATGACACGCGCGGCACTGGCCTTCTCGGGCGGGCTCGACACGACGGTGTGCGTCTCGCTCTTGGAGGAGGAGTACGGCTACGAGGAGGTCCTCGGGATCACCGTCGACGTCGGCCAGCCCGACAGCGAGTTCGAGGAGGCGCACGCGACGGCCGCTGCGCACGGGATCGAGCTCACCGTCATCGATGCGACCGAGGCGTTCGCGGAGCTGTGCCTGCGGTCGGTGCAGGCGAATGCGACCTACCAGGGCTACCCCCTGGGCACGGCGATGGCGCGGCCGGTGATCGCCGAGGCGATCGCGGAGGCCGCGGCGGATGCGGGATGCACGGCGCTCGCACACGGCTGTACGGGCAAGGGGAACGACCAGCTGCGCTTCGAGGCGGTGTGGCGCGCGACGGACATGGAGATCATCGCACCGATCCGCGACCTCGAGCTCACCCGCGAGTGGGAGCAGGCGTACGCCGCGGAGCACGACCTGCCCGTCTCGGCGGGCGACGGTGGCATCTGGTCGATCGACTCGAACCTCTGGAGCCGCTCGATCGAGGGGGGCCACCTGGAGGACCCCACGCACGTGCCGCCCGAGCGGATCTACGAGTGGACGACCGCCCCCGAGGACGCCGCCGCGCCGACGGAGCTGACGATCGGCTTCGAGGCGGGCACCGCCACCACGATCGACGGCTCCGCCCACGAGCCGGTGGCGCTGATCGAGCAGCTGAACGCGACCGTCGGCGCCTACGGGGTGGGGCGCACCGACATGATGGAGGACCGCATCCTCGGGCTGAAGGTGCGCGAGAACTACGAGCATCCCGGTGCGACCGCCCTGTTGGTCGCACATGCGGCGCTCGAGGAGTACGTGCTGACGAAGGACGAGCGCGACTTCAAGCGCAGCGTCGACGCCGCGTGGGCGCAGAAGGCGTACGAGGGGCTGCTCGATCACCCGCTCATGGCGGGCCTGGAGGGGTTCATCGCCGCGACGCAGCAGCGCGTCACCGGGGCGGTCACCCTGCGGCTCGCCGGCGGGAGCGTCCGCCCGGTCGCGCGGGACTCCCCGCATGCGGTGTACTCGCCCGAGGCCGCGTCGTTCGACACCGCCGCGGTGGGCGAGATCACCCAGCAGGATGCGATCGGGGTCGCGAAGTACCACGGCTTCCAGAGCCGCCTGGCCGCAGACCGCCCCGGCGGGGCGTGACCGCGATGGCGGACGAGCACACCCCGGCGGTCCGCGGTGCGCGCTTCAGCGGCGGCCCCGCACGGGCGTTCCTCAGCTCGCTCGCCGCCGACGCCCGCCTGTTCGACGCCGACATCGCCGTGGATGAGGCGCACGTGGTGATGCTCGCGGAGACGGGCATCATCGGGACCGAGACCGCGGCGGCGATCCTCACCGCGCTCGCGGACGTCGCCGAGGGGGGCCACGGGGCGCTGCCCGAGGGCGAGGACGTGCATGAGGCGATCGAGACCGCGGTGATCGAGGCGGTCGGCCCCGACGGCGGGCGCATGCACACCGCCCGCTCGCGCAACGACGAGGTGGCGACGTGCCTGCGGATGGCCACCCGCGCGGCGCTGCTGCAGACGCACGCGGCGGCGACGGAGCTGGGTGCGGCGCTCGTGGGGGTGGCCGCCGAGCACACCGAGACGGTGATGCCGGGGTACACGCACCTGCAGCCGGCACAGCCCACGACGCTCGCACACTGGGCGCTGTCGTACGCGCAGGCGCTCGAGCGCGACCGCGCACGCCTGCTGGATGCGTACGGCCGCACCAACCACAGCCCGCTGGGCGCGGCGGCGTTCGCGGGGACCCCCTTCCCGGTCGACCGCGCGCGCACCGCCGCGCTGCTGGGGTTCGATGGGGTGTGTGCCAACAGCATGGACGCGGTCTCGACGCGCGACTTCATGCGCGAGGCCGTCGCGGCGATGGGCCAGACGGTCGCGACCGCCGCGGGCATCGCGACGGACCTCGTCGGCGCCGCCGGCCGCGGCCACGTCACCATCGCCGACGCGTACGCGTCGACCTCGTCGATCATGCCCCAGAAGGTCAACCCCGACAGCCTCGAGCTCGTGCGGGCCGCCGCCGGCAGCATCCAGGGGGCGCAGACGGCGATCGCGGCGATCGTCACGGGGCTGCCGCGGGCGTACAACCGCGACCTCCAGGCGGCGACGCCGCACCTGTGGACGGCGGTCGATGCGACCGAGGCGGTGGACGTCACCGCGGGTGCGGTCGCGACGATGCGCGTCGACACCGCGGCGCTGGCCGCGGCGGCCGCAGGGGGCTTCAGCACCGCGACGGGGGTCGCCGACACGCTCGCGATGGCGGGCATCCCGTTCCGCGCGGCGCATCACATCGTCGCCGAGGTGGCCGCGGCCACCGACGACCCCGACGTGGCGACGATCATGGACGCCGTCGACAGCGCCGCACCCACGCATGCGGCGGCGGTCGACGAGGCGGCGATCGCCGCGGCGCTGGACCCGCAGGCGTCCGTCGCGGCCCGCGCCTCCCAGGGTGGTCCTGCCGCCGCGGAGACCGAGCCCGCGCTCGAGGCGGCCGAGGCCGCACTCACCACAGCGCGTGCGGCACACGCCGCGCGGGCGGAGCAGCTCGCGGACGCCGCGGCGGAGCGAGCGGCGGCGGTCGCATCACTCACCACACCAGGGGAAACATAATTTATCTGATATAGATTCAGAGAGAATGCGGAATATGCGGTCCAATGAGTGTCACATGGGTGTTCAGACCTGTCTCGAATCCGGATAACTTCGATGTGTTTAAGCCATCTGCATCATGAGCGCAGCCATGGTTGAGACCACGACCGCGACAGACCCGGTCACAGGCGAGGAGATCGAGATCCCCGCGGATGTCGAGATCGGCGAGATCGTCGACTCGCCCGCATCCGGTGCAGAGCTCGAGGTGGTCGCCGTCGACCCCGTCGTGCTCGAGGAGGCGCCGGAGCTCGAGGAAGACTGGGGCGAGTGAGATGGACGTCGGGCTGCTGTACTCCCGCATCCGGCGGGATGAGAAGCTCCTGCTCGGGGAGCTGCGGGACCGCGGCCACACGGTGCAGAAGGTCGACGTCCGGCGACAGCAGTTCGACATCCACACCCCACCGGCGGCGCTGGCCGACGTGGACGTCGTCCTCGATCGCTGCCTCGCGACCAGCCGGTCGGTCTACCTGAGCCGGCTGTGTGAGGCGTACGGCCTGCCGGTGATCAACAGCGGGGCGACGGCGATGGTGTGTGCGGACAAGCTGCGCACCTCCGTCGCGCTCGCGGAGGCGGGGGTGCCCACGCCGCGGACCTCGGTGGCGTTCAGCGTCGACAGCGCGCTGGAGACGATCGAGGCCTTCGGCTACCCGTGCGTGCTCAAGCCGGTGATGGGCTCGTGGGGGCGGCTGATGGCCAAGATCGACTCGCGCGATGCCGCGGAGGCGATCCTCGAGCACAAGGCCGTCCTCGGCCACTACGAGCACAAGGTGTTCTACCTGCAGGAGTACGTCGACAAGCCCGACCGCGACCTGCGGGTGGTCGTCACCGACGGCGAGCCGATCGCGGCGATGGCCCGCAGCGGTGACCACTGGATCACCAACGCCGCCGTCGGCGCGGAGACCACCCCGTATGTGGTCTCGCCGGCGGTCGCCGAGCTGGCCGCCGCGGCGTCCGACGCCGTCGGCGGGGGGCTGCTGGGCGTCGACCTCATGGAGACCGACGCGGGGCCGCTCGTCCACGAGGTCAACCACACCGTCGAGTTCAAGGCGCTCGATGACACGGTCGAGGTCGACGTGCCCGCGGCGGTCGTCGACTGGATCGAGACGCGCGTGGTGGAGGCCGCCGCATGAGCCCGCCGTACACCGCCGGCGTCGTCGGCGGGTCGGGCTTCACCGGCGGCGAGCTGCTGCGGCTGATCGCGGGGCACCCCGACCTCGAGCTCGCGTATGCGACCAGCCGGCAGTTCGAGCGCAAGACCGTGGGGTACGTCCACCCCAACCTCCGGGAGCTGGAGCTGCGGTTCGTCGCCCCCGACGCGCTGGAGGCGGTGGACGTGCTGTTCACCGCGACGCCGCACGGCGTGTCGATGCAGCAGATCGAGGCGTTCACCGACACCGCACCGCTGGTGGTCGACCTCTCGGCGGACTTCCGGCTGCCCGACGCCGCGCTGTACGACGAGTGGTACGACGGCCACGACGCCCCGTCGTACCTCGCGGAGGCGACCTACGGGCTCGTCGAGCTCACCCGCGCGGAGCTGCCGGGTGCGCGCATCATCGCCGCGGGCGGCTGCAACGCCACCGCGGTGATCCTCGGGCTGAAGCCGCTCGTGGATGCGGGGCTCATGGACGCATCGACGCGGTTCGTCGCCGACGTGAAGGTGGGCTCCTCCGAGGGGGGCGCCGGCGGCGGCCGCGCGTCGTCGCATCCCGAGCGCGGCGGCGTCGTCCGCCCGTACGCCCCGACGGGGCACCGCCACGAGGCGGAGATCGCCGCGTACCTCGGCCTCGAGGGGGCGTTCACCGCGCATGCGGTGGAGATGACCCGCGGGGCGAGTGCGACGTGCCACGTCTTCGCCGACGCACCCGTCTCGACGAAGCAGCTGTGGACCGCGTACCGCGAGAGCTACGCCGCAGAGCCGTTCGTCCGGATCGTCGCCGGTGGCGGGGGCGTCTACCGCTACCCCGAGCCGAAGGCGGTCGCGGGCACCAACATGGCGGAGGTGGGCTTCGCGCGGGACCCCCGCAACGGCCGCATCGTCGTCTTCTCGGCGATCGACAACATGCTGAAGGGGTCCGCGGGGCAGGCCGTCCACGCGATGAACGTGGCGCTGGGGCTGGATGAGACCGCGGGGCTGCAGCAGGTCGGCTACCACCCCATCGGGAGCCCATGAGCACGCTCGTCGTGAAGCTCGGCGGGGCGGAGGCCGTCGACGCCACCGCGGTGATCGCCGACGTCGCCGCGCACGTCGCGGCGGGGACGCCGACGGTGCTGACCCACGGCGGGTCGACCGCCGTGGATGCGACGCTCGAGCGGCTGGGACGGACGCCCGAGTACGTCGAGACGCCCGCGGGGGTGACCGGCCGGTTCACCGATGCGGAGACGATGGAGGTGTTCACGATGGTCATGCCCGGGCAGCTCAACACCGCGATCACCGTCGAGCTGCAGGCGGTGGGCGTCGACGCGGTGGGGCTCTCGGGCGTCGACGGCGGGCTGCTGCGCGGCCCGCGCAAGTCGGCGGTGCGCATCGTCGAGGACGGCCGCAAGCGGATCCGCCGCGGCGACCACGCGGGGCGCATCGAGCGGGTGAACGTGCCGCTGCTGCGGCTGCTGCTGGAGGCGGGCTACACGCCGGTGGTGTCGGTGCCGATGCTCGCGGACGACGGCGTCGCCGTCAACGCCGATGCGGACCGTGCCGCCGCGGCGATCGGCGCGGCGATGGAGGCGACGGTGGTGCTGTTGACGGACGTCGGCGGCGTCTACGCCGACCCCGATGACCCCACGACGCTCATCGAGACGGTGGAGACGCCCGCGGAGCACGCCGCGCTCACCGATGCGGCGGAGGGGTTCATGCGGCGGAAGGTGATGGCCGCGACCGAGGCGCTCGCGGGGGGGGCCGCACGGGTGATCATCGCCGATGCGACGGGCACAGACCCGCTGACCGCGGCGCTGGCGGGAGCCGGGACACATATCAGCGCCGCCGCCATCGGAGCGGACACATGAGCGGTGGATTCGTCTTCGCCGAGAAGCCCATCCAGATCGACCACGGCGCGGGCATGGAGCTGGTCGACAGCGAGGGCACCGCGTACCTCGACATGGGCGCCTCGTACGCGGTCGCCACGCTGGGGCATGCGCATCCGGCGGTCACCGCCGCGGTCCGCGAGCAGGCGGGCGAGCTGGTGTACGTGCAGGCGTCGTACCCCGTGGCGGTGCGCACGCGGCTGTACGAGCTGCTCGCAGAGATCGCCCCGGGCGACCTCGCGAACGTGTGGCTGTGCAACTCGGGGACGGAGGCGAACGAGGCGGCGATGAAGTTCGCGCGTGCGGCGACGGGCCGCTCGAAGATCATCGCGACCAAGCGTGCGTTCCACGGGCGCACCATGGGCGCGCTCGCGCTCACGTGGAAGCAGCAGTACAAGGACCCCTTCGAGCCGCTCGTCGGCGACATCGAGTTCGTCACCTACGGCGATGAGGCCGAGCTCGCCGCCGCCGTCGACGAGGAGACCGCCGCGGTGTTCCTCGAGCCCATCCAGGGCGAGGGGGGCATCTACCCGGCGACGACGTCGTACCTCCAGCATGCGCGCGAGCTCACCACCGCCGCGGGTGCGGCGCTCGTGATCGATGAGATCCAGACGGGCGTCGGCCGCACGGGCACCATGTGGGCCTGCGAGCAGTCCGACGTCGTCCCCGACATCCTCACCGCCGCGAAGGGGGTCGCCAACGGGCTGCCGCTGGGGGTCACGCTCGTCGCCGACTGGGTCGCCGCCGACAGCGGGGACCACGGCTCGACCTTCTCGGGCGGGCCCGTCGTCGCCGCCGCGGCGCTCGCGACGATCGAGACCGTCCGCGATGAGGGGCTGCCCGCACACGCCGCGGCGATGGGGACGTACCTGCACGAGCAGCTCGCGACGCTCCAGGAGGCGGGGACCGTCCCCATCCGGGAGGTCCGCGGCAGCGGCCTCATGTGCGGGGTCCAGGTCAAGCGTGGGGCCAACCGCGTGCTGCGTGATCTGGCGCTGTCGGAGCAGGTGCTCGCGCTGCCGGCGGGGCGCACCGTGGTGCGGCTGCTGCCGCCGCTGATCTGTGCGCGCGCGGACATCGACCGGTTCATCACCGCGCTGGAGGCGGTCCACACATGAGCGAGCACCCCCAGACCGACGGCGGGTCGTACCTCGACCCGCAGGCGACCGCCCCGGTCGACATCGAGGCGCTGCGGGCCGGACGCGCCCCCGCCGAGCAGCTGCTGGTCGACCTGGTGGCGACGCCGTCGCCGTCCGGCGCCGAGGGCGCGTGTGCCGACCGGCTGGTCGCGTTCTTCGAGGCGCACGACCGCGAGGTGTTCATCGACCGCGTGGGCAACGTGCGCGCGCCGGCGGACGATGCGGTGCTGCTGACGTCGCACATCGACACCGTGCCGGGGGCGGTGCCCGTGCGGATCGAGGATGAGACGCTGTGGGGTCGCGGCGCCGTCGATGCGACGGGGCCGCTGGCGGCGATGGCCGTCGCCGCCGTCGAGACGGGCGTCTCCTTCGCGGGGGTCGTCCGCGAGGAGACCACCTCCGAGGGGGCGTGGCACCTCATCGACGACCGGCCCGCACCCGATGCGGTGATCAACGGCGAGCCCTCGGGCGTCGACGGCATCACCCTGGGCTACCGTGGCTTCCTCTCTGGGACCTACGTCGCCACCAGCGAGCTGGGGCACTCCTCGCGCCCGGCGGACAACGCCATCCAGTCGGCGGTGCGGTGGTGGTCCCGCGTGGACAGCTTCTTCGATGAGCCCGATGCGGAGGGGGTCTTCGAGACGGTGACGACCAAGCCCGTCGCGGTCACCGGCGGGCCCACCGACGATGGGCTCGCCGTCGAGGCGACCGTCGACGTGCAGTTCCGCATCCCCCCGAAGTACACGATCGACGACGTCCAGGAGGTCGCCGAGGGCGAGCTCACCGCGGGGAGCGTCCACTGGATCGACCCCATCCCCCCGGTGATGCAGAGCCCGCGGACGCCCGTCGCGCGTGCGTTCCGGGCGGCGATCCGCGCACAGGGGTACACCCCGCGGCCGCTGCGCAAGACGGGCACGAGCGACATGAACATCTACGCGGGCGCGTGGGACTGCCCGATGGTCAGCTACGGGCCGGGCGACTCCGGGCTCGATCACGCGCCCGATGAGCACCTCCCGCTGGCGGCGTACGCCGATGCGATCGACGTGCTGACCGCCGTCGCCCGGCGGCTCACGCAGGGGGCGTAGCCGTGGGGCGCGACCTGTGCGACATCGACGACCTCAGCGCAGCGGAGCTGACCGACATCGTCGAGACCGCCCTCCGCTGGAAGCGCGCGGGGCACCCGCCGGACCTGCTCGCACAGCAGACGCTCGCGATGGTCTTCGAGAAGCCCTCGACGCGCACGCGGGTCTCCTTCGAGACGGGGATGACCCAGCTGGGCGGTCATGCGATCTTCCTGGGGCCGGCGGACATCCAGCTGGGCCACGGCGAGCCCGTCGCCGACACCGCGGCGGTGCTGGGGCGGTATGCGGACCTGATCATGGCCCGGCTGTTCGATCATGCGGACCTGGAGACGATGGCCGCGGCGGCGGACGTGCCCGTGATCAACGGGCTCACCGACGATGCACACCCCTGCCAGACGCTCGCGGACCTGATGACGATCCGCGAGCACCACACGGGCGAGGAGCCCGCGCGGGTGACGTGGGTGGGCGATGCGAACAACGTCGCCCGCTCGTTCATCATCGGGGCGGCGATGGCGGGCATCGAGGTCACCGTCTGCACGCCACCGGCGTACGGGTTCGATCCGGCGACGCTGGCGCGGGCGGAGGCCGCCGGCGCCGCACCCACCGTGGTCGAGGACCCCGCGGCGGCGGTCGCCGGTGCGGACTTCATCTACACGGATGTGTGGATCTCGATGGGCCAGGAGGACCAGCGGGAGACGAAGCTCGCCGCCTTCGAGGGGTACCAGGTCGACAGCGCGCTGCTGGCGGGGACCGACGCGCAGGTGCTGCACTGCCTGCCCGCCCACCGCGGCGAGGAGATCACCGATGCGGTGCTGCGGTCGGAGCGGTCGATCGTCTTCGAGCAGGCGGAGAACCGCCTGCACGCCCAGAAGGCGCTGATGGCGCACCTCACCGCGAGCGGTTAACCCGGCGGGGGCCCAACCGCTGGGTGTGACCGAGGCGTACGACCGGTACTTCCCGTTCGACCGCCCCTACCCCGACCAGCAGGCAGCGATGGCCGCGATCGGCGCGGCGCTCAGCGCGGGGACGGACGTGCTGATGGAGGGGGCGACGGGCACGGGCAAGACGCTCGCCGCGCTCGCGCCCGCACTGGCGGTCGCCGCCGACACCGGCCGGACGGTGATCATCTGCACGAACGTGCACCAGCAGATGCGCCAGTTCATCAGCGATGCGCGCGCGATCTGCCAGCGCGAGCCGCTGCGGGCGGTCGTCTTCCAGGGCAAGCGGTCGATGTGCCACATCGACGTGGGCTACCGGGAGTGCCAGGCGCTGCGCGACCGCACCCGCGAGCTCGTCGAGGTCGAGACCGAGCAGGCGGAGCTGCGTGCGGAGGCCGACCGGCTGCTGGCGGCGATGCAGGCGGGCGATGCGGATGCGGCCGCGGGGCGCGCAGCCGTGATGGGGGCGCTCGCAGAGCTCGAGGAGACGCAGGCGACGCTCGCGGGGGGCAACACGTGCGCACACTACGCGGCGAACCTGCGCGAGGAGACGGACGGGTTCTTCCGGTGGCTGTACGACGACGTGCGCACCCCCGAGGAGATCTACGCGCAGGCCGAGCAGGCGGGGTGGTGCGGCTACGAGCTGCTCAAGGAGGGGATGGAGCGGCCCGACCTGGTGGTGTGCAACTACCAGCACCTGCTGGACCCGCAGATCCGCCGGCAGCTGTTCCGCTGGATCGACCGCACCCCCGAGGAGGTGATGCTCGTGTTCGATGAGGCGCACAACGTCGAGGCGGCCGCGCGCGACCACGCCAGCCAGACGCTCGCGGTCCAGACGATCGACCGGGCGATCGCCGAGTGCACGGATGCCGATGACGTCCGCACCGAGGCGGTGATCGGGCTGCTGACGGGCCTGCGCCGGCAGATCACCGCGCAGATCGACGTCCAGGTGGACGCGACGGAGCGGTCGGTGCTGGATGAGCGGTGGATGGACGTGCCGCTGCCGGGCCGCAGCGACGACCCCATCCTCGAGGCGCTGCGCGGGGCCGATGCGGTGCCCGCGGTCGCGGCGACGACGGAGCTGGCGCTGCAGCTGGGCGGGCGGCTGGATGCGGCGTACGAGCAGGCCTACCAGCGGGGTGACACCAGCACCCGCCGCACCTCGCCGACGCTCACGGTCGCGGGCTTCCTCGACCAGCAGCTCGCCGCGGAGGCCGACCCCTACCGGCTGCCCGTCGGGGGGATCCGCCACGACGAGAGCGCCGATGCGGCCACCCACCGGCTGGAGCTGTTCACGACGATCCCCGCATCCGTCACCCGGCCGCTGTTCGCGGAGGTCGCCGCGACGGTGCTCATGTCGGCGACGATGCGGCCGTTCGATGTGACCGCGGAGGTGCTGGGGATGCCCGAGGCCACCCAGCTCAGCTACCCCATGCGGTTCGACCCCGACCGCCGGCGCACGCTCACGGTGGGCACGCCCGCGCTGTTCCAGGCCGAGCGGCGCAACCCCGAGACGCAGGCGGCGATCACGGGGGTGCTCGCGGATGCGATCGGCTTCACGCCCGGGCGCAGCCTGCTGTTCTTCCCCTCGTACGCGGAGGCCGAGCGGTATGCGGGCCGGCTGCGCGCGCGGCTGGACCGGCCGGTGCTCGTCGATGCGGCGGGCGTGCAGACGCAGCCGCTGCGCGAGACGTTCCTGGAGACCGCAGATGCGGTGCTGTGCACCTCGCTGTGGGGGACGCTGACGGAGGGGGTGAGCTTCGACGACGATGCGGCGCGGGCGGTCGCGGTGGTGGGCGTGCCCTACCCGCATCTGTCCGAGCGCCGGCGGCTGGTGCAGGCGGCGTACGATGCGGCCGTCAGCCACGACCCCGATGCGGGGTGGCGCTACGCCGTGGAGATCCCCACGGTGCGCCGCATCCGGCAGGCGCTGGGGCGCATCATCCGCGGCCCCGACGACTACGGGGTGCGGCTGCTGCTCGATGAGCGCTACACCCGCGCGGGGATGACGATGGGGCAGTACGCCGTCCGCGGCAGCTTCCCGCAGCACGAGCGCGCGGAGATGATCGACGTCGACCCCGCGAAGGTGCGCTATGCGGTGCGGACGTTCTTCGCCGAGTGCGACGCGTACCCCGACGGGCCCCCGCCGATCGAGGGGTGAGCGAACCGTTCATACCTCTGTGGGCGAAGCGTCGGCATGAGCACCCACCCACCGGGACCGCGCGGGCTGCCCGTGGTGGGCAACAGCACCCAGTACGCCCGCGACCCCTTCCGCTTCCTCGAGTCGACCGCGGCCGCATACGGCGATGTGATCCGCTTCGACCTGGGGCCCGTCGAGACGTACATGATCACCAACCCCCGCGACATCGAGCGGGTGCTCGTCAGCGATGACGCCCGCTACCGCAAGCCCGACTTCCAGGACGCCGCCTTCGACGGGCTGCTCGGCGACGGGCTGCTGATGTCGGAGGGGGAGCTGTGGCACAGCCAGCGGCAGCTGGCACAGCCCGCGTTCGCCCCCGACCGGATCGGGGGGCTCACCGCCCCCATCTGGGCGCACGCGGACGCGATGGTCGAGGGGTGGACCGACGGGGGGGTCATCGATGCGCAGCTGGCGATGGCGCGCGTCACCGTGCAGATCATCGTCGAGGCGATGTTCGGGACGACGCTCGATGAGGAGCAGGTCAGGACCATCCAGGAGAACCTCGAGCCGCTCGGGCAGCGCTTCGAGCCCGACCCGCTGCGGTTCCTGCTGCCGGATTGGGCACCGACCCCGGAGAACCGCGAGTACCAGCGCTCACTCGAGACCCTCGAGGGGCTGCTCGCGGAGATCATCAGCGAGCGGCGGGACACGGTGCGGGACCCCAGCGTCGATGCGGCGGGCACCGCGGATGCGCTGCCGATGGACCTCGTGTCGATCCTGCTGCGTGCGGCCGAGCGCGGTGAGCAGTCCGACGCACAGCTGCGCGATGAGCTCATGACGATGCTGCTGGCGGGCCATGACACCACCGCACTCACGCTCACGTACACGTGGTACCTCCTCAGCGAGCATCCCGAGGTGGAGGCGCAGCTGATCGCGGAGATCGACGCGACCGTCGGGACGGGTCAGCCCACCCTCGCGGCCGTGCGGGAGATCGACCTGCTCGACCGGGTGCTCAACGAGGCGATGCGGCTGTACCCGCCGGTGTACATCATGTTCCGCGAGCCCGTCACCGACGTGCGCCTCGGCGGCTACCGCATCCCCCGCGGGGCGGCGGTGCTGCTGCCGCAGTGGGTCGTCCACCGCTCCCCCCGGTGGTACGACGCGCCCGACCGGTTCGACCCCGAGCGCTGGCGGCGCGAGCGGCGGGCCGAGCGGCCCCGCTTCGCGTTCTTCCCCTTCGGTGGCGGCCCGCGCCACTGCATCGGCAAGCACCTCTCGCTCGTGGAGGCGAAGCTGATCATCACCCGTGTGCTGCAGGAGTACCGCCTGTCGTACACCGGCGAGGGGCCCTTCGACCTGCGGGGGTCGCTCACGATGCACCCCGACCGCCCGCTGCCGATGCGCGTCGAGCGCCGCTCAGGGTAGCGCGAAGCGGGTCACCGCCGCGCGGTAGCGGCTGTCGTACAGCTCCAGCGCATCCACATGGAACGACAGCGGGGTGACGCCAGCGGCGGTGGCCCCGGCGACGCTGTCGGGCGGACACCCCCTCGCGACGGTCACATGCGGCACGTACGCGCTGCCCTCCAGCGCCGCGACCGGCTCCAGCTGTGCACACAGCGCACGGTGCAGCCGCTGCAGGTCGGGGCTGTCGACGGCGAGGTACACCACCGGGGCCGCCCCGCTGGGCGGCGTCTCGAACGTGTCGACACCGGCGATGGTGACCGCACAGCCGTCGGTGAGCGCGGCGCCCGCGGCGGCGATCACCGGCG
>JAVLBV010000150.1:0-923 GCA_031580685.1 Haloquadratum sp.
CGGCTGTACGAGGACCTCAAGCGCATGAAGGGGGATCACTACACCTGGACCGGCCTGCTCCGACGCATGTTCGCGGAGGTCGACGGCGCGAACTATCACGGTAGCGAGGACGACTGGAGGTAGCATGCCGTACGAAGTCAGACGTTCAAGCAAGGGGAACAATCAGCGGGTCGTCATGACGGAATGCCCATTCTGCGGGGCGGACCTCGAGGGCAAGGCGGTCCCGAACCACCTGCGGAACCACTGCGAGGCGATCGTATGACCGACGTCAAGGTCTGCCCAGAATGCGACCAGCCGACCATCTACTTCCGATCGGGGAAGCAGGGCGGTCCGAAGGGATACCGCTGCTACGGCTGCACGGCGACGTTCGACGAACCCCACTACCGACTTAGTCGCGCGCAGGACAACTGCCTGCGCAAGGATTCGCTGGCACGGAAGCTGCTGGAGATGGACCCCGCGGAGGTCAGCGGTGACTGATATCGACGACATGGTCGACGCGATCCTCGAGGACCGACCGGGGGAACTCACCGGCTACGCGGTCGGTGACTGTCTGTACCTCCGGCGATCGGGCCAGCCGGACGCATGGATTGAAGGCAAGGCCGTGCACCTGGGGGACTGGAGATGAGTTCGGACTACACCTTCGCGCAGCGGGCGCGACGCATGCACGTCACGCCGAACGAGTGCGCGGCGATGCGGCTGCTGTACGCAGACGATCGCTACACGCAGTCCGACCTCGCATTCATGTTCGAGTATCAAGCCTCGACGATCAGCAGACACGTGAACAAGGAGTGCAGTCATGACGGTTAGGGACCCCGAGTCCTACGAGGACATCCCCGCGGAACTCGCACGGATCGACACGAACGTCGAGGGGCTCTTCGAGAAGTACCAGCGCCCGGCGGACTATGCGGCGGCGACGACCGATG
>JAVLBV010000151.1:0-917 GCA_031580685.1 Haloquadratum sp.
CGCCTCGGGGTCCAGTGCCGCCGCGAGGGCGCTGTCGTAGCCCCGGGTCTCGGCCATGCGCACGTCCTCGGTGACGCCCTACAGCGCCGGCGAGAACAGCTTCGCCGACAAGTACCGCCGGCTGTACAAGGCGATCGATGCGGTCGAGCCGCACCTGCGGGCGGACGGGCAGGCGCTGGTCTTCGTCGCCTCGCGGCGCGATGCGGTCCAGGCGGCGCTGAAGGCCCGCGAGGTGTGCGCCGAGCGCGGCATCCGCATGGGCGCCCGCGGTGAGCTGGACGTCCACGAGGGCGCCCGCGCGCTCGAGACCGACGAGCTGCGGGGGCTCATCCCCGATGGGGTGGCGTTCCACCATGCGGGCCTCAGCCGCCGCGACCGCGACCAGGTGGAGGCGTGGTTCCGCGCGGGGACGATCGACCTGCTCGTGTCGACGTCGACGCTCGCGTGGGGGGTGAACCTCCCCGCACGGTGTGTGGTGATCCGCGACACGAAGTACCACGACCCCCTCGCCGGCGAGGTGGACATCTCGCCGCTGGACGTGCTGCAGATGATCGGGCGGGCGGGTCGCCCCGGCTACGACGATGCGGGCTACGGCTGGGTGATCGCCCCCGCCGCGGAGGCGACGCAGTACCGCCGGCTGCTCGCAGATGGCCGGGCGATCGAGTCGCGCCTGCTGGCGGACCTCGAGGTGCATCTGAACGCGGAGGTGGCGATCGGGACGATCCGCTCGCGTGATGACCTCGCGGCGTGGGTGCGCACCACCTTCCTGCACCATCGCGCACGCGCTGCACCCGAGCGCTACAGCGAGCCCGCCCCGCTCACCCGCGCGGCGGCGATCTGCGACCGCCTGATCGACGCGCTCGAGGGCGGCGCCATCTACCGGGAGGCGGTCCGGGAGATCTTCCATGTCGACCTCG
>JAVLBV010000152.1:0-887 GCA_031580685.1 Haloquadratum sp.
GCCTCCTCGAGCGCCGTCTCCTCGGGGGTGAACGTCACATATCGCGCCTGCATGCCACACGCATCGTACGCCGCGGTCGCCGCCTCGATGTCGATGTTGTCGACGCCGATGCCCGCACGGCCGACGAACTGCAGGCGGTCGGCCGCGTCGAACACCGCCGCGGTCACCGCCGTGCCCGAGCGGACCAGCAGGGCGTCGACCCCGCCGATCGCCGCCGCGAGGCTGTCTCCGGAGAGGTCGGTGTCGATCGTGACGGTCGCACCTGCGTCGCGCAGCTGGTCGATGCCCGCATCCGCGATCGGGTCTGTCACCAGGATCTGCATCTACCGGAAGGCTGCGACAGCCGTGGATTAAGCATGTCGTGTCGGCGGTGACAGCAGGCTTCAAACCGGCCGCCGTCGCAGCGGTGGCATGACGCTGGTCGCCTTCGACTTCGACGGCACGCTGTCGGACTCGGAGATGACCGTGCTGCTCGGCGAGCAGGCGGGCGTCGCCGCCGAGATCGCCGCGATCACAGACAGGGCGATGGCGGGTGAGCTGTCGTACGCCGCGAGCCTCCGCGAGCGGGTGCAGCTGCTGTCGGGGCTGTCGACCGCGGCGATGGAGGCGGCGTTCGCACAGGTGCGGCTGCATCCGGGTGCCGCGGCGCTGCTGGGGCGGCTGCGGGCGGCGGGGGTGCCCGTGGTGATCCTCACGGGTGGCTTCGAGCGGGGGGTCGACGCCGCGCTGGCTGCGGCGGATGCGGCGGTCGATGCGGTCGTCGCCAACCGGCTGGTCGTCGCCGACGGCAGCCTCACCGGTGCGGTCACCGGCCCGCTGATCGCGGGGACGAAGGACACCGCGCTGGCGGAGGTGTGTGCACGGTGGGGGACGTCGCCAGCGGACGC
>JAVLBV010000153.1:0-884 GCA_031580685.1 Haloquadratum sp.
CCGCACACCTCGCTGAGCGCCTCGACACCCGCGGCGCCCGCATCCGTCGCCGCGTCCACCGCCGTGGCGTCGCGGTCGTACGCGACGACGGTGTGGCCCGCAGCGAGCGTCCGCTCGACGACGATCTGCCCCATCCGCCCCAGTCCGATGACCCCGAGCTCCATGCGGGTGCTGCAGCCGCGGCCGACATGGTGATTCCGGTCGCAGCACCGCGGTGAACGGGGGTTTCGACGTGCTTTTGCGTGCCTCGGCTGTGGGCTGTGTATGACCGACATCACGATGGTCGTCTCGGATGCGACCGGCAGCTCACAGCAGGTGGTCGTCGAGGGGGCGGAGTCCACCGACCTCATGGGCGCGGCGATCGGCGAGACCGTCGACGGCGCCGTCTGCGGACTCGACGGCATCACCGTCGAGCTCACCGGCGGCTCCGATGCGGCGGGGCGGCCGATGCGGCCCGACGTGCCCGGCAGTGCGCTGACGGAGCTGCTCTCGAGCGGCGGCATCGGCTACCGCCCGACCCGCGACGGGGAGCGCAAGCGGGTGACCGTCCGCGGCCGACAGGTGTCCGCGGAGACCGCACAGGTCAACGCGCAGATCGCCGACGGCGCGACGCTCGCGGATGCAGACGAGGACGCCGAAGACGACGCCGCCGACGATGCGGATGTCGAGGAGGATGCTGTCGCCGCCGACGAGACAGAGGCGGACGTCGTCGCTGAGGATGCGGTGGAGGACACCGCAGCGGACGATGACGTGGATGACGAGGCAGCCGCCGACGAGGCGGAGGCGGACGACGAGACGGACGCCGACGCCTGAGCCCGATGGGTGAGGCGATCGCATCGGATGCGGCGACGGTCACGCACTGGCGCACCCACGTTGTCCGCCAG
>JAVLBV010000154.1:0-875 GCA_031580685.1 Haloquadratum sp.
GGCAGCTGGATCGCCGCGGTCGATGCCCACTACACCCGACCGATGATCATGGGGACGGGGATTCTCGAGGCGCGCGCCAACCTGGTACAGCCCACGCGCGTCCTGGACGGTCACCGCATCGTCGAGCGACGCGCTAAAGCGCGCCTCATCGGCGACGGCCGCGGTGGCCGCCTCCGTCGGGGGGTGCTCGTGGGTGTACCACGCCCCGGCGAACGCTGCGGTCCCCACGAGCACCAGCACCACCACGATCACCGGGGCCGAGCGGGCGATCTGCAGCCGGACGCGGGGGGTCATCGCGAGGCGGCCCCGTCAGGGCGAGCAGGCGGCGGCCGCGGGCCGGGGGCTGCCCCAGCGCGCACCGGTGCGTGCGGCGGAGGGGCTCGGGGGGACGCATATGTCATGAAGACATGCATCGGGCCGTCGGCCTGTATGTGGCATGCACATATGACGAATCGAACAGCTGGCGGGCGCGGGGACCCGCGTCACGGCGGGCGGGACGCATCCACCCCTGAGCGCACAGGATCCGGCCCTTTGTGGGGTCGTTTCGTCATATGTGTATGGCCGATATATGTTGATAAGCGGCGCAGGGTGGGTATGAAGCGACGAAACCTGATCTACGGGATGGGCCTCCTGGCGATGGGCAGCGGCGCAGCAGCGCTCTCGGGGGCGGCGCTGTCGAACACGGTGAACCCATTCGCTCGGTTCAACATCAACGTGGAGGGTGGGCTGCTGGTCACCAGAGGGCTGTCATTCGACGGGTCCAGCCCCAACTCCACCACCAACAGCGACTTGATCGGTGATGCGGGCACGGGGTATCTGTACGTGCAGGCGCGCCTGGGGGTGACGGGCGCACGTGCAGACGTGTCCACCCAGAC
>JAVLBV010000155.1:0-870 GCA_031580685.1 Haloquadratum sp.
GTCACCCGCCTGATCCGTCGCGTCTGCGATAGGTCTTTTATATACCCACTGCATCGGTTACAGTATCGATGCAACTCCGACAGTTCGAGGAACGCGAGAACTCGAAGGCCGTCTGGATGAACGAACCGGAGCTCGAGCAGCTGCTCGATCAGACCGATGGCGAGGAGCAGCGCTTCGCACTCGGACTCATGGCGCGATCGGGCCTGCGCGTCTCCGAGGCGATCGCCGTCCGCGCAGAGGACCTGATCAAGACCGAGGCCGGTCTCATGGTCCGCGTGTGGGCCGGAAAGGGCGACAAGTACCGCGAGGCACCCGTCGCGCAGGAGACCTACTGGCTCGGACAGGCGCTCGAGCGGGGGCAGGCACCCATCCTGCGGGCGGCGAAGCGCACCGTCCAGTCGTGGGTCGAGCGAGCTGCTGGCGAGATGTATCTGGAGACCGAGGAGGTGGGGTGGACCTACGTCTCCGCGCACGATCTGCGACGCAGCTGGGCGACGCTACTCATTCAGGCGGAGGTCGAGCCGCTGCTGGTGATGGACTGGGGTGGCTGGTCGGACTACCGCGTCTTCAAGGACCACTACATGAGCATCAGCTCGCCAGAGTTCCAGGCGGCAGAGCGCGCGAAGATTCCGTGGCTCTGAACTACAGGCTGGTCATCCGCGCGTAGCGGCGAGCTCCTCGACGGGCTTCCTCAAGTGTGTCGAACGATCCCAGTGGTGCCATGCCGTCGTAGATCTCGTAGCCATCTCCCTCCTTCCAGATGTCGATGCCCATCACGGTCTCCACGATCGGCGACTTCATGCCAGCACATACGCCGCTGCTGGCGTCATCGCATCGCTGTGGTCGGGCGCGACCGCCGCGCCGACCGCC
>JAVLBV010000156.1:0-870 GCA_031580685.1 Haloquadratum sp.
ACATTATAAGCGGCTCGGGGGACATGATACGGCCATGAGATCGACCAACATCATCCTCTTCCTCGTGCTGCTCAATGTAGCCGCGGGTGTGACGACTGCCGTCGCGCCCGTGCCCGTCAGCATCGCCACCGGTGGGGATGGCACGATCGGCGCGACGAGTGGGTCACTCGGCGATCAGGAGGTGAACGAGCCCAGCGCCGACGAGATTACCGGCAGCTTCCTGAACAACGCCAACATCATCCAGACGATCGACGACATCATCTTCATGGGCCCGAATATGCTCGTGAATCTGGGTATGCCGCTCATTTTCGCGGCTGGCTTCAAGCTCGTCCTCGGCTTCGTCGTCGCCTTCGACATCGCCGAGGCGGTGACGGGGAGGCAGTTCTCATGATCGCGCAGACCGACAAGCTCGTCAGCGGCGATATCTTCGGCTACGCGCTCGAGGTCTTCACCACCGTCGTCCCCACGCCCATCCTGGCACTGCTGGTCTTCGGGACGATCGGCGTCGGCTACTACATGACACAGCAGTCGATGGCGATCCCGCTGATCATGTTCATCCTCGTGGGTGGCGTGACGATCGCAGAGGCACCCATCACCTTCCAGCAGGGCATCATCGCGATGATGGTCTTCGCCGTCGCAGGCATCGGCTACGTCCTCCTGCAGCGGGTGAGAACATGATGGTCCCCGGCGGCCCCGAGCTGCTGATCATCGTCGCATCATCGTCCTGCTGTTCGGCGCGGCGAAGATCCCGAAGCTCGCCCGCTCGATCGGGCAGGCGCAGGGCGAGTTCGAGCGCGCACGCTCGACCTGCGGGGGTACCGCACCGGGTCCGTCAGCCCCGCCGGTCACTGACCGGTCCACCGCAGCCCC
>JAVLBV010000157.1:0-868 GCA_031580685.1 Haloquadratum sp.
TGTCCGGACCAAAGAAGGACAAAATCACGATCACGGTGAACCGCGGCAACTACAAATATCTCAAGCGGCCGCACGTCAACGCGAGCGGCTTGGTCGACGTGCTGGTCAAGAAGTACCGCGATGGTGAGATCGACCTATGAGCTTCCGGTTTTGCGATGACTGTCGGGTATGGCGGCACTCCGACCAGCACGAGATCGATGCGGAGACGCGATCGGTGCTCTGCTCGGTGTGCGGCTCGTGGATGCGGGGGCATCTCACCGATGATATGTACCGCCACCTCACGAACGTCCACCAGGGGCCGCCACCCGCACCAGAGACGCATGGAAGTGGTCACGGAGGGTGGTGATGGCCATCGAGTACACCGAGGACCTCGGCATCGGCGGCGGTGTGGTGCGGACGGTGGCGTGTCCGTTCTGTGGCGCGCCGATCGAGGGCCGGAGCTACGACCTTCCGACCCACCTCCGGCGAGATTGTGAGGAGATGATATGACCTGGAGCCGTCGAACAGCTCGGGCACATATCAATTGGTACGCACCGCAACAGGTGTGGGAGCCCATCCACGCGCGCGTGGATGAGTCATCCGAATGGTACGATGCCCAGGTCGAAAATGCGGAAGAGATCGCCGAGTTCTACGGGCATGATGGCGTCGACCCAAAGGACTCACGGAACGGTGTGATCGCCGAGGGTGTGCTGTTGAACGTGTTTCCCCACATGGAGCGGTTCGATGGCGTCGACTCCGATCTCCACGGATACAACAGAGTGTTTGATGTGTGCTCCGGCAGGATCCGGTGCGAACCCGCACCTGATTATGAGATCATCGTGAAGGGGAATAAGCGGGAAAAGGCCACACCGGGCCTGGAGTACTACGC
>JAVLBV010000158.1:0-867 GCA_031580685.1 Haloquadratum sp.
TGATAGAAGGAGATATTCGCGGCTCGACTGGATATGGTATCGACAACCACCAACACGGGGATGTGTATCGTGTCATCACCGTTGACCTTGATGAACAAGAGGTCACTGTTGATGGGTGGCGTGAGGTCCCAGATACGTACTCCTTTGCGGAGTTCGGAGAGCGGGCGTTTGAGGTGATGAGCCTACCATGAAGTTCGCGGACGAGTATTATCAGTACCTTGATGATATGAAAGCGCGAGGTAAAATAGATAGTTCAAAAGACTACACCGAGTGGCTTGAAGAAGAACTGTACATGGAGTGGGAAGTCCACGGGTATCCGTATAGCCACGGCAGCGACAAGTAATCGTGTTTGCTCGGTTGGTGTAGTCCGGCCAATCATCTTGGCCTTTCGAGCCGAGGACACGGGTTCGAATCCCGTACCGAGCAGTCCCGATTCCTGTTATCTGAGGCGTTTATACACACAACCGGAATACTGCTCGTCCCGGGAGAGACATACTACTTAAGTGTTATGTCACAACACTTATTACATAGGCGGACCTATAGATACTGTATGAACAGCGAAATCATCATCGTACACAACGACGGCGCTGCACAGAATGTTCGAACACACATCGAGGACCTTGAGCGTGTGCAGTCAGTGTTCCCAGTCGATGGCACAGATGAGGTTCGTGTCATGTACACAGACGGAAGCGAAGAGTCCTTCTACGAGGCCGAGATTGACGAAGTGTTCCTCGGCGGGTCGTAAGTCTTATATACCTCCCACACCTATACCATACATGGAACAAGACCATATCAGCACAATCCGAAAGGCAACGACTGCGGTTGACCGAACGCGATACGACATCATCGATGCGATTGACTCGCATG
>JAVLBV010000159.1:0-860 GCA_031580685.1 Haloquadratum sp.
GGGGATCGGTCAGCTCCTCGAACACCTCCGCATCGGGGACCACCCGCCCCTCGGTCGGGTCTGCGACGAGCAGCAGCACCGCCCCCGCCGGCCCCATGAGCAGCCGCGCGACGTCGATCACCGCGGTGGTGTTGTCGGCGATCACCCCGATGTCGGCGCTGACGAGCAGCGTCACCAGCGCGATGGTGTACACGAGCGTCACGAAGACGACCGAGCCGATCACCGCGATGGGGAGGTTGCGCCCGGGGTCGCGGATCTCCTCGCCGACGGAGGTGATCTGCACGAACCCCAGGTAGGAGACGAAGATGAACCCCGTCACCGGCAGCACCGCATCCATCTGCGGGGCCTCGCCGAGGACGCCGAGCACCGCCGCGGGCGCACTGCGCGCGAGGCCGACCACCGCGAAGACGACGAGGATCGCCACGAGCGTCAGCACGATCGCCACCTGCACGAGCCCCGTCTCACGCGCGCCGATGTAGTTGACGGCGACGAACAGCAGGCTGCCGACGACGGCGACGAGCTGCACGCCCGAGAGCCCCAGCCCCGCGACGGCGAGGCCACCGACGGGCAGCACCGTCCCGATGTACTCGGCGAAGCCCACCATGTAGAACGCCGAGGCGAACGCCAGCCCCAGCCAGTTGCCCCACCCCGCGATCGACCCGAAGAACGGCCCCAGCGCCTGGTTGATGTAGTGGAAGGCGCCGCCCGCCTTCGGCATGGCCGTGCCCAGCTCGGCGACCGACAGCGCCGTCAGCAGCGCGATCGCCCCCGCGAGGGCGAACCCGAGCACCTCCGCCCGGGCGCCGTGGAGGAAGCGGAAGTGGTGCGTCCGCCGGTCGACCAGCTGGAGCTGTGCGGTG
>JAVLBV010000015.1:0-19521 GCA_031580685.1 Haloquadratum sp.
GCTCCCGGGTCTGCGGTGCGACACCGTCGTCGGCGGCGACGACGAGCACCGCGTTGTCGGCCTGCGATGCGCCCGTGCGACTGCCCATCCAGGATGTGTACACCATTTCGGGGATCGGGACCGTCCCGGTCGGCCGTGTCGAGACCGGGACCGTCAGTCCCGGCGACAACGTGAGCTTCCAGCCGTCGGACGTCAGTGGGGAGGTCAAGACGGTCGAGATGCACCATGAGGAGGTGCCACAGGCGGGCCCCGGCGACAACGTCGGGTTCAACGTCCGCGGCATCGGCAAGGATGACATCCGCCGCGGCGACGTCTGTGGCCCTGCGGACACCCCACCGTCGGTCGCGGAGACGTTCAAGGCACAGGTCGTCGTGATGCAGCACCCATCGGTGATCACCGCGGGCTACACCCCGGTGTTCCACGCGCACACCGCGCAGGTCGCATGCACGATCGAGTCGATCGACCAGAAGCTCGACCCCGCCTCCGGCGAGGTCGCCGAGGAGAACCCCGACTTCATCAAATCCGGTGATGCAGCGGTGGTGACCGTCCGGCCACAGAAGCCGCTGAGCATCGAGCCATCCAGCGAGATCCCCGAGCTGGGATCGTTCGCCGTCCGTGATATGGGCCAGACCATCGCGGCGGGCAAGGTGCTCGAGGTCACCCCACGTTAGATGCAGCAGGCACGCGTCCGACTCGCGGGCACCTCCCCGAGCGATCTAGACCACATCTGTGCGGATGTGACGGAGATCGCGACGAAGACCGGTGTCTCGATCAGCGGCCCCATCCCACTCCCCACGAAGCGCCTCGAGATCCCCACGCGGAAGTCCCCGGACGGGGAGGGCACCGCGACCTGGGAGCACTGGGAGATGCGGGTGCACAAGCGGCTGATCGATATCGATGCGGACGAACGTGCCCTGCGGCAGCTCATGCGGATCCAGGTCCCCAACGACGTCAGTATCGAGATCGTCCTCGAGGACTGACACCCACGCGCTGGCGGTCATCTCGGGCTCGTAGATCAGTGGCAGATCGCGTCCTTCGCAAGGACGAGGCCCCGGGTTCAAATCCCGGCGAGTCCATCCACCGCGGTCAGTCTGCGACGGCGACGCCCCGGATACACGGGGACACCGGGGGGACGCCGACGGCGAGGCGCTCCAGGCGTGCAAGCCGCAGCCCCGGCGCCCCCCGCAGGAGCTGCTCTGTCTCGCGGTGCAGGTGACACCCACCGGCCACACGCCGCCACAGCGGATCGACCGCACGCTGCAGCCGCCCCACCGCACCTGCGGCTGCGACGTGCTCGAAGAACCGCAGCTGTCCACCGGGCCGCAGCACCCGACGGACCTCCGCCAGCGTCACCCCGACGTCCCGGACCGTACACAGCACGAGCGAGGCGACCACGTGATCACAGCTGTCGTCCCCAAGCGGCAGCGCCTCCGCCTGTGCGGCGACCACGGCATGCCCCTCCCCCGCCCGGCGGGCCGCCCGCGTCAGCATGCGCTCATCGGGGTCGATCAGGATGACGTGATCTGCCCCCTGGAGATGCTCGAGCTGTCGGCCGGTCCCACCACCGAGGTCGAGCACCACCCCATCGACCCCCTCCCCGAGGTCGCGTCGGTGGGCCCCGAAGACCACACCCTCCAGTGGGCCGACCAGCGCATCATACCCATGGGCCACCGGCGCTGGCATCCGGTGTGGTGAATCGGGCCGGTGCATACCGATCTGATGGTGAGTACGGTCATAGCACCTCCGTCAGGGTTGAATCACAAGAGACACGTCCGATGCGTATCTTGACCGATGTATGGCGATCCTGCCCATCCCCGAGATCTCCTCGTTGGGGTTGGCTGCGGTGGTGTTCGTCGGTGCGGTCGCCATCATGGTCGTTGCTGCTGTCCGGTTCGAAGCGGAGGCAGAGGCGCTGTCGGCACATTATGACCTGCCGCCGCTGGTGCAGGGGTCGGTGATCGTCGCAGTGGGGTCGTCGATGCCGGAGCTGTTCAGTGTCATCGTGACGTCGGTGACGGGACAGTTCGACCTGGGTGTCGGGACGGTGGTCGGGTCGGCGATCTTCAACATCGCGTTGATCCCCGCGATCTCGGGCTTCGTGTCCAACTGGGACGGTCCGAGCGACCGGCTGATCATCTACAAGGAGGCGCAGTTCTACCTCCTGGCGATCGCTGTGACCTTCGTCACGTTCGCGCTGGCGGTCATCTACTCTCCCACGAGCGGTTCGAGCTATCTGGCGGGCAATCTCCGTCCGGTGTACGTCGCCCTCCCCCTCGCGTTGTACGCGATCTACCTGTTCACCCAGGTCCACGACACGGTCCTCGCCCCCTCACGGGCATCGCCACCCGGGGATGTCCTGCAGGCGTGGGCCCTGGGGATAGTGAGCTTGCTGTTCATCCTGGTGTCCGTCGAACTGTTGGTCGAGGCCGTCACGGTGTTCACCGAGCGGTATGACGTCCAGGAGTTCCTCGCGGGAGCGATCATCCTCGCCGCTGTCACGAGCCTCCCGGATCTGATCATGTCGGTCAGCGCCTCCCGCGCACACCGGCCTGACACATCCCTGGCCAACGTGATGGGTTCGAACACGTTCGATCTGCTCGTGGTGATCCCCGTCGGTGTGTTGCTGACCGGGGTGGTCGTGATCAACTTCACCCTCGCCGTGCCCATGTTCGCGATCCTGACGTTGATCAGCATCGTCCTGCTGTTCATGCTGCTCGTCGGGATGTCCATCTCACGGCGCGAGGCATACCTGCTCATCGGGCTGTACCTGGCGTTCGTCCTCTTGGTCCTCGGGGAGATCACCGGCGCAGTCGACCTGATCCCCACCGTCTAGCTGCGGTAGACCGACACATCCGGGCGGTACTCCATCCGCTCGACCACCGTGGTGGCGACCGATGCGGGGAACCACCGCCGCAGCAGGTACACCGCGAGGTCCAACCCGGCGGTCACCCCACCTGCGGTGACGATGTCCCCCGCATCGACCACCCGTGCATCGATCACCTCCGCGCCAGCGGAGGCAAGCTCATCCGTCGCGGTGTGGTGCGTCGTCGCCGGCAGCCCATCCAGGACGCCCGCGGTCGCAAGCAGCATGCCACCGGTGCAGACCGCCGCAAGCTGGGTCCCCTCGTCGGCAGCCTCGGCGATCGCATCGGGGATGAGCCCCCGCTGTGCCTCCGCGTACGCCCCCGCCGACGCACGCGTCGTCCAGCTGCCCCCGGGGACCAGCAGCCATCCGTCGGGGTCTGGCTCGAACGTCGTCACCGGTCCCAGCTCCACCCCATGGCTCGCCCGGACCCGGCGGGTGTCCTCGACGCCCACGAGCGCCACCCCGATGTCTGCACCTGCCTCCATCGCATTGCTGAAGACCTCGTACGGACCGAGCGCGTCCAGCTCGTCCACCCCGTCGTACATCATGATGTCCACGTGCATGGACGACACTCACCATCCCGGCGCTTAGCTGTCCGCTCCCTGGGCTCACCGGAGGCAAAGTCATTATAGCCATCCGCTGACCATCAACGACGATGGCCACCCATGACCGCCCACCCCTGCACAGACGCCTGGTCCGTGCGCTGCAGGTGGGGGTCTTCCTCGAGGAGCTGACGGTCGTACGAGGGGAGCGACAGCTGGAGCAGCTGGATGGGGGCTCGACCGCAGCGCTGATCGCAGCGATGGTCGAGGAGGCCGCCAGCAGGCGGGACCGGCTGGCCGGCTGGATCGAGACGGTCGACCCCAGCATCTCCACGGACCAGCTCGTCCGCCCGTCCATGCTCGAACCCTATGCGGCACTCGATGGCCCGAGCTTCGAGGACCCGCTGGATGACCAGCTGTACGCGGGTGAGACGGCGTACAAGTTCTACGCCGATCTCGTCGACACGCTCCCGGCACTGGATGTGGGTCCCGCCGATCGGGACGCGCTGACGGCGGCGTTGCTCTCGCTGCGCGAGGAGACCGCAGCCGGTGTTGAGGCGGTGACTCGGCGCATGGGGGAGCGATGACCGCGGTGACCCGGTACCTGCGGGCGATCTACGCGATCTCCCGGCGGGAGGGGGCCCCCGTCGCGACCGGCGCGATCGCCGATGCACTGGAGGTGACCCCGGCGAGTGTCTCGGAGATGCTCCCGAAACTCGCCGAGGCGGGGCTCATCGAGCATCAGAAGTACTCCGGGGTGACGCTCACCGACCCCGGGATCACCGCCGCGGAGGATGCACTGGAGACCTACTGCATCATCGAGCGCTTCGTCGGCGGTGTGCTGGCGTTGGACGACGTCGTCGGTGAGGCCCAGCAGCTGGATGGGGTGATCCATCGCGGGGTCGCCGAGCGGCTGGACCTGATCGTCGATCGCCGACCAGAGTGTCCGGAGTGCTTCGACCCCGCCCGCGACCGGTGTCAGTACCTCGCCGACGACTGATTCAGCGTGTGCGGAAGTACAGGTGCACCAGCAGCCCGGCGATGCCCAGCGCACCGAGGCTCACCGCATGCCGGAGTGCATCGGACCGCCCCCGTGTGCTCGCATCCCGGTAGACGAACGCGGCGACGACCGGCCAGAACAGCAGATGATACAGCACGGGCCTGATCCACAGTTCATCCATAGCTCTGCCAGCCGTGGTGCAGGAAAGACGGTGTCGCCGGGCCAGCAGGGATATAGCGTCAGGCGCACAATACTCTCTATGGCATACTGCCCAACCTGCGGTGCCGAGGTGGCCGTGAGCGCTGACCGGTGTCCCGACTGTGAGACCCCGCTTCGGACCGCGGGCAGCGTCGAACGGCACCTCAAGCGGGTCGTCGCGGGCATCCTGGCCCTGGCGTTCGGTGCCCTCGGGGCACACAAGTTCTACCTCGGCCGACCGGTGATCGGGGTGCTGTACATCCTGTTCATCTGGACGCTGCTCCCCCCGCTCATCGCCCTGATCGAGGGGCTGTTGTACCTCAACAGCGACGAGGCGACGTTCAGTCGGCGGTATGCGGATGGGTCGGTGCTGGGCATCGTGGGGTGAGTGCGGCGGGCGCATCCGGACCGTTCATGCTGGTGCCCCTGCTAGCTCCCACATGCAGCACCACGGCCCCTCGGGGGCCGCCGCAGGGAGTGGTCCGCACATCCTCGGTGTCGGGTCGACGCCGTTCGGTCCTGAGGCCCCGGGATCGTTCCGATCGATGCTCGCGGACGCGATCGATGCCGCACTGCAGGATGCTGGCATCGATGCGACGGCCATCGACGAGATCCATCATGCCAACTTCACGGGGGCGCTGACCGACACACAGAACCACCAGGCGCCGCTGGTCGCAGATCTGGTCGGCGGCGGCGTCCCCACCATCCGACATGAGAACGCGTGTGCCTCGGGTGGGTTCGCGATGTGGTCGGCGGTCCGGGCGATCCGCAGCGGTGCCGCGGAGGTCGTCCTCGTCACGGGTGTCGAACATCTCAGCCCGCTGTCGACCGGTGAGGTCACCACCGCGTTCGCGATGGCCGCAGATGAGCTGTACGAGATCCGCAACGGCCTGACGTTCCCCGGTGCCTACGCGCTGATGGCACGATCGTACATCTCCACGTATCCGGGGTCGGACCACCGGGAGGCCCTCTCCGCGATCGCGGTGAAGAACCACGCACATGCCAGCGTGAACCCCCTGGCGCACTTCCAGTCGACGGTGGATCTGCAGACGGCCATCGAGGCGCCGATGGTCGCTGACCCCCTCAATCTGTACGACTCCTGTCCGATCTCTGATGGGGCGGCTGCGGTGGTGCTGGCCGCCCCATCGGCGGTCCCCGTGGGAGAGGCCGGGGCCGCGGATGTGCGCATCCGGGGGGCGGGCGCAGCCTCGGACCACCTCGCCCTCCAGACACGACGGGCCATCCATGAGACCGCAGCGACCGCGGATGCCGCAGAACGGGCGTTCTCCGATGCGGGGCTGTCGCATGAGGATGTGGACCTCCTGGAGGTGCATGATTGCTTCACGATCGCGGAGGTGTTGGCGCTCGAATCCCTGGGCTTCTACGCGCCCGGTGAGGCGCTGGGTGCGGCCCTCCGCGAAGAGACGACCGCGTCTGGACGGCTCCCGACGAACCTCTCCGGTGGTCTGAAGGCGAAGGGGCACCCCGTGGGTGCGACCGGGGTGAGCCAGGTCGCCGAGCTGACGAAGCTCCTCCGGGGCGATCATCCTGCAGCCGGGGAGCTCGATGGGGCCCGGGTGGGCCTCGCACACAACGCTGGCGGGACGGTCGCGACCGCCGTGGTCCATCTGCTGGAGGTGATCGATCATGCGTGAGGTGGTCCTCGGTGAGCAGGAGCTCTTCGACCGCCTCCAGGCGGGGCATCTCGGGGTGATGGTCTGTCCCGCGGGACATGGGTTCCTCCCACCGCATCGGCGGTGCCCACGCTGCGGTGCGGATGCAGAGCGGGTCACCGAGGTGACACCGGCGGGTCCGGTCATCACCCACACGACGATCGCCGTGCCCGCGACGGACTTCGCCGGCGAGACCCCGATCGTCGTGGTCATCGAGGTGGGACCGGTGCGGGTCACCGCGCGCTGGGATCGCGATGACCCCCCATCGGTCGGGCAGCAGGCGCAGCTGTGGCTCGGTGCGGGCTCTCCGCCACATCTGCGTGCGGGCCCCGCCTGAGGGTCGGGTGCGCGAAGTGTTTACACCCTGACTGGTCCTAGGCGCCGTATGCAGCGCCATATCGGTGATACGCGTGCTGGGAGCTCAGACGGCGCGATGTTGTCGATCCCACACGGGGATCGGGCCGTGCACGGCCGTCGTCTGCGCCCGCAGGCCGATCGGGTGCGGTGTGATGGTGGCATGCCCCGCTTCGAGACACTCCAGGTCGAGCGGGCCCCACCCGCTGCGACCATCATCCTCGACCGGCCGGAGGCGCTCAATGCGATCACGCCCACGATGCTGGAGGAGCTGGGGGAGGCGGTGCGGTGGTGCGCCTCGGACGATGCGCTGCGGGCGATCATCCTCCGCGGGGCCGGCGATCGCGCCTTCTCCGCAGGGTTCGACCTGCACACGGTCTCTGTCGATGACATCCCCGCGACCCGTGCGGCGCTCGAGACCGCTCAGGCGGCGCTCGATGCGTGTGAGGAGGCGTCAGTGCCCGTCATCGCGGCGATCGACGGGGTGTGTCTGGGGGGTGGGATGGAGCTGGCGGCAGCGGCGGATATCCGCGTGGCGACCACCGCATCTCGGTTCGGTCAACCGGAGGTCCGACTGGGGCTGCTCCCGGGGTGGGGTGGCACCCGGCGGCTGCCGTCGGTGATCGGGGCCAGCCGTGCGCGGGAGCTGATCCTCCGTGGCGATGCACAGATGCCGGCAGAGACGCTCGCGGAGTGGGGGTTCCTGAGCCGCACCGTCGCCGATGCCCCCGGGATGGATTCGGCGATCGAGGCCATCGTCACCGACATCATGCAGAGCCCCCGTGGGGCGATCGCCGCGGCCAAGCGTGCTCTGGTGCAGACCGCACAGGTCACGCGTGCACCGGCGTCGGTCGAGATCGATGCGTTCTGCGCGATGCTCGAGACCCCCGAGACCATCGAAGGGATCACCGCCTTCCGCGAGGGGCGCGACCCATCGTATCGCCCGGGGTGAGCGCGGCGGTCGGGGTGGCGGCCATCTTGGGGAGGGCTCTCGATCGCATCCCCTCATCGGTATCGTGACATACGATGCATCTCCGGCTGAGACCGTCTGGGTCGCCCGACGCGGCAGCCGCAGGTGGTGCCCGGCCCCTGCTGGTCGCCCGGTGCACACCGACGGTCGCGTGCGTACACCCGATGCGGCGATACACAATCCCATCCGTGCCGACCTCACCCCCGGAGTCTGACGAAGCGTTATAGCCTCCTCCACCCTGTGTGGTGTATATGGCGCAGACCGGTCAGGAGCAGTGGATCATGCCGACCACGGGTTCGACCCGTCTGCCGACGGTGGAGCTGTTGACCGGGCGGGGATTCATCACCGGCAAATCCGGATCGGGCAAGTCGAACACGGCGAGTGTGATCCTCGAGGAGCTGCTGGAGCTGCGGTTCAACCTCCTGATCGTCGACATCGAGGGGGAGTACTACGGTCTGAAGGACCGGTACGACCTGGTCCATGCCGGTGCGGATGACCGCTGTGACATCAGTGTGGGCGTCTCCGATGCAGCCGATATCGCCGAGCTCGCGTTGGTCATGAACATGCCCGTGGTCCTCGACATCTCCGAGTTCGCCGACCCGATGGTCGCGCGCGAGCTCGTCACGGCGGTGGTCGAGGAGCTGTACGTGCAGGAGAAGGCGGTGCGCAAGCCCTTCCTGCTCGTCGTCGAGGAGATGCAGGAGTTCATGCCCCAGACGGGTGGAGGCGATGAGCTCAGTCATCTGCTCGAACGGGTCGCCAAGCGCGGTCGCAAGCGCGGTCTCGGGATGCTGGGGCTCTCCCAGCGCCCCTCCTCGGTGGATAAGAACTTCATCACACAATGTGACTGGATGGTCTGGCACCGCGTCACCTGGAAGACGGACCTCGACATCGTGAGGAACATCCTCGGCGCAGAGAAGGCACAGCAGATCGAGGATGTCGATACAGGCGAGGGCTTCCTCATGACCGACTGGGATGAGCAGGTGCGGCGCGTGCACTTCAAGAAGAAGCGGACCCACGATGCGGGTGCGACGCCGGGACTCGAGAGCTATGAGACGCCACCCCCGTCGGTGGTGAGCGACCGTCTTGCTGAGAAGTTCGACACGGAGGGCATCGATCTCACCCCCTCGGTGGAGCCTCCGGTGCCGCCGACAGATACGGAGGATGCCGGTGAGGGGCGGGAGGACGCTGAGGATGATGAGGGTCACACCGAGGCGGTCTCCCGTGCCGCGCTGGTGGCGACGGTGCGGCAGCTGCAGCGCGAGAACGCGGCCCTCCGCGAGGAGCTGGCGGCTGTGCCCGCGGCGGAGGCCGACGCGGATGGTCCGTCCGACGGGGCCGTCCCCGATCTCTCAGCGCAGGCACCGGAGCGCCCTCCTGAGCGTGAGGGTGCCGCTGGGACGCTGCTTGAGCTGACGGAGCTGGCGATCTACCTGTCACGGCTCGTCGTCTATCGGCTGCGTGCGCTGGCGCGTTAGGCGGTGAACTCCCGCCAGTGGTTGAACGCCCAGTACCCCACCCCCACCGCGAAGAGCGCCGCTGAGAGGAAGTAGAGGATCACATCCGACGCGACGATGAGTTGGGGATTCGTGATGATGTGGATCATCCCCTCCGTCCCCAGCAGGGCGACGATGAAGATGAGCACGGTGAAGAATCCCGCAGTGATGATGATCGGCCGCCCTGCGGCCCCTTGCTCTTCGAGGAGGACGACCGCGGTCACGAACGTGACCGCAGCGGCGATGATGTACCACGGGATGCGCCCCCCGAAGCCGCGGATGTCTCCCCCGATGAAGCCGACGACGCCCACGAAGCTCGCGGTCAGGAACACCGTGGCGATCACGATGAGCACACCCACACGCAGGAGGAATCCGTCACTGCGTCGCCGCATGGGGCCAGCCATGCGCCAGGGTACAGCCGATTCAGACAAAAAGAGTGCCCTCTCGCGTCTGCCGTGCGTCAGCCTGCGTGGCTGGCCTCACCGGCGCCGTCTGTCGGCTGGCACTCCGGCAGCAGTTGCTTCGCGGGACAGACACCGGTGAAGCTGCTCTGGATCATGTTCAACGCCGCGAAGATCGACAGCCCGATGCCCCATGGGTGGACGACGAGGCTCAGGATGATCCCGATGAGCACGACCGATCCACCCAGACGTCGGATCTGCAGTTGGCATGCTTTGGCCATGTATTGTGAATATTGCACAGACTATTCAATATACCGGCCCCCAGCGGTGCAGTACGCAACAATTACCACCCCCTTGGAGGATAGACATGCCATGGCATATCCTGATGATATCCGTTGTTTGTTCAGTGCGGAGCTGCGGCACACCGGTGATGGTGCGTACGTGATCGATGTTCCAGAGCGCGAGCTGTCACTGGGGATGTTGGATCCGCATGAGACCTACCAGGTGGCGATGACCTCGCTGACCGGTGAGTCGGAACGACCCGCAGCACCGGTCGAGGTCGGGGATGAGCGCACCGTCGAGATCGAGACGATCGGCGAGCAGGGCGATGGCATCGCGCGGGTCGAGCGTGGCTTCGTGGTCATCGTCCCCGAGACCGAGGTGGGAGAGCGCGTCCGTGTGGAGGTCACCGATGTGAAGCAGTCGGTGGCGTTCGCGACGGTGCTCGAACGCATCTCCTACTACGAGTGAGGCCCCCCCGGGGTCAGCTCCCCACAGAGTTCACCTCGGCGGGGATCGGCACCTGAGCGCTCTGGACGACCTGTCCGATCACCATGCCGAGGACGATCCCCCCACCATGCGCGACGATGTTCGTCATCCCAGCGGGGCCCTCCATGCTCGCCGGCAGCAGCCCGACGAAGAGGAACACGCTCCAGGGCACCGCCACGAGGAGGGTGTAGAACAGCTCAGGATGGACGGATGCCCACGCCTGCAGCCGCTCTCGCCCCCACACCAGCAACATCCCTCCACCCCCCACGACGAGCGTGGCCACACCACCCCATCCGATGATCGGAGCCACACGCCCGTTCACCGTCTGCAGGGTGAGCAGCATCACGAGGATGTACCCGCCTGTCAGACCCGCCCCGAGCCGACCGCCGGCGGCCCGCAGCGCGATCAGCACGACCTCATACATGAGCAGCCCGGTCATGAGTCCCACCATCCCTGACATCCCTCGGTCGAGTGAGACGTTCACCGCGCTGACCGCATCATACGCGAGCAGGCTCAAGAGCATCGTCGCGACCGGACCGACGACCAGCGCGATGGCGGCGATCTTGCGCCCTCGTGCGGCCTGGCCACCCAGTCTGATCAGCTGGACCCACGCCAGGTATGCGAAGGCGTAACTCACGACGTTCGCCCTCAGGTGGGGTGCATCGCGATGGATCACGACAGCGGTGACGAACTGATACCATCGGGGCTCACGGTGGTCCAACGCCAGCTGCATCTGCTGGTCGGCCGGCAGCAGCAGGAACAGCACGACTGACACGACCGGGAAGATGAGCAACAGCCCGGTCGGAACCACCGCGCGCCAGGACATATCACTCGGTTGAATGGATGCTCGAATAACTGTTCGCCCGGGTTAGGGTTATGACGGTGCCCCGTGATAGCACGGATATGGACGAGGCGACGTACGATCATCTCATGTCATCACTGACGCCGAGTGAGGCGGTCGATGGGGTCACGAGCTACCGGAACACGGTGGCGATCGCCTGTCCCGCCTGTGGCGACCCATTCGATGACCTCGTCGTCTGTGCGGAGGAGTACTCCAGCCTGGAACTCAGCATGCTGCTGGACCTCTGTGTGACCCACTTCGGTGAGGAGATCATCCTCTTCACGCACAAGCACTGATCAGCTCGGTGGCAGCCCATCGGGGTCGACGACCTCGCCATCTGCGACGGTGATCGCCCCGTACGCCCGGATCGTCCCGACGTCGAGCCCCAGCTCCTCGATGAACTGACGGTACAGTCGCTCTGCGGTCTCCGTCTCCTTCTGTCGCCGCGACGCGTGTGCACACAGCTCATCGACCGACTCCTCGACGGCTGTCTCATGGACGATCCAGTGGTTGATCAGATCCGAGAGGCGTCGGATGGGTGAGGTGAAGTGCCCGTAGATGTCGAAGTTCAACGCGTAGTGTCCGCCGAAGGGGTCGGCCATGTACTTCGCACGTGGCATCACCTTCAGGACGGACCGCTGGATGCGGCGCAGGTGCCGTGGGTCCGCGCTCTCGAGCGCCTCATTCACCGCGCGTCGTGGCTCGTCGTACCCCGCCCGCGAGATCGACACCCCATCGATCTCGACGATCTCCCGCAGCGCCTGGTCCCACTGCGTCGGGGTCGGCTGGGGGTGCACGCGGTACATCGCCTCCACACCACGGTTCCACATGAGCTCGTGGGTGACCGCCCGGTTCGCCTTCAGCATCGCCTCCTCGACGATGGTGTGCGCACGGTCCCGTCGTGGATTCAGGACGAGCGAGCCATCCTCCTTGCGCTGCTCGTGCAGCGCCTCCGCCAGTGTGTACATCTCCCCGAGGGGATCTGCCAGCGGGTGTGCATCCCCGTCGAGGATCCCCTCCGCCTCGCGGTAGGTCAACCGGGCGTCCGAGTGGATCACTGACTTGTGGATGTCGATCGACTCGAACGAGAGCGTCTCCGGATCGAGCACCATCTCCACGGTGTGTGCGAGCCGGTCCTGCTCGGGCACGAGCGAGCAGACCGTCTCTGCGAGCACCGGCGGTAGCATGTGCACCGTGTACCCCGGAAGGTACACCGTGTTGCCCCGAGCGATCGCCTCGGTCCACATCGCCGTCCCCGGCCGGACGTAGTGGCTCACATCGGCGATGTGGACCCACAGACGGATCGCAGACGCCTCTGTGGCGATCGAGATCGCATCGTCGTAGTCCTGGGCATCCACCGGGTCGATCGTCCACGTCGGCAGCTCCCTCAGGTCCGCCCGCGCATCGATGGCCGCCTCGATCTCTCCGGTGACGTCCGTCGTCCGCTCGAGCACCTCCGTGCGCACCGCCCGGGGGAACCGATCACCGATCTCGAACTCCTCGAACAGCGACTGGCGCTTCTCGGCGAGGCGCTCAGCCTGTTCAGGGGTGATCTCGACGGGGCGACCCTCACCGTCGGTCGACTCCATATCAGCCATACGGCGGAGAGGATGACACGTGGATTAGTCCTTCTGCCCCCCGGCCGTCTGGGTCGCCGTCAGGAACGCACCCAGCAGCTCGCTGCGGGACCCCACCGTCTGCTCGATCGCACAGAGCCGCTCCTCGACCCCCACACGGGGATGGTGACACAGCTCCGCATCGCACCCCGCACACAGATGCTCGAAGCGCTTGCCACGGCGGTCGAAGCGGTCGCCGAACCGGTCGTACTCCCGCGCCGCAGCCCGTGTGATCCGTGTGCCACAGGCGATGCAGACCACACACGCCTCGCCGAACGGGACCATAGCTACCGGAGCGCACGCGTCCGGAGGCATAAGCTTCCGGTCCTGCGGATTTATCCACCCGGACCTCCCAGCAGGAGTATGCAGGTGCGATCGCGGCATCACCTCCGTGCGGACGCCGCCGGGGAGATCCTCGAGCGCGTCGCGGAGCAAAGCGGTGTGGCGCTCGATGCCGATGCGGTCGAGAAGATCGAGTTCACCGATCACCCCCAGGCGGTCATCAGTCTCGACGGCCACCCAGACCTGGCGATGTACGGCGAGGAGCCCTTCCTCACCGTCGCGGGTGCGAACCGCCACCCACCCGAGCGGCACACCGTCACCGTCGATGCGGGGGCGGTCTCATTCGTCGCCAACGGTGCGGACATCATGCGGCCCGGCATCGTGGACGCCGACCCGACGATCGACGAGGGTGACCTGGTCTGTATCCGTGAGGAGACGCACGGGAAGGTCCTCGCGGTGGGTCGGGCGCTCACAGCTGGCTCGGAGATGGTCGGTGAGGGTGGACGCGTGGTCGAGACGATCCACCATGTGGGTGATGAGCTCTTCGGGCTCGAACTCTAGCTCACTGGAAGCCGATCCGCCCGTCCCCGCCCGAGAGCACCGGTCCCCGTGACCCCCCCTTGAACTGCTCCTGCATCTCCTCGTAGTAGCCCATGATGTCGTCGGTGATCGTCGGACGCACCGCCTCCATCGCCTTGCGGAAGTGCCGCATCTCGATCTCATCGGCGCCCCCATCCTCCCGCAGCGCCTCGATCGCTGCCTCACGGGCGATCGCCTCCAGGTCCGACCCCACGTACCCATCGGTGATCTCGGCGATCTCCCGGAGGCTCACATCCGGTGCCAAGGGTGAATTCTGGGTGTGGATCTTGAGGATCTCCTCGCGGCCGGTCTCACCGGGATGCCCGATCATCACCAGCCGGTCGAACCGGCCGCTGCGGATCAGCGCCGGGTCGATCATGTCCGGTCGGTTCGTCGCACCGATGACCATCACCGTCCCGTTCTCCTCGAGCCCATCGAGCTCCGTCAGCAGTTGGTTGACCACCCGCTCGGTCACGTTCGAGCCGATGTCGCGACCCCGATTCGGTGCCAGTGCATCCAGCTCATCGAAGAACACCACCGTGGGTGCGACCTGTCTGGCCTTCCGGAACGTCTGGCGGATCGCCCGCTCGGACTCACCCACCCATTTCGACAGCAGCTGCGGCCCACGCACGGAGATGAAGTTCGCATTCGTCTCGTTGGCGACGGCCTTGGCGATCAGGGTCTTGCCGGTCCCCGGCGGGCCGTACAGCAGCACCCCCTTCGGTGCGTCGATGCCCATCCGCTCGAACCGCTCGGGCTGTCGAAGCGGCCACTCCACGGACTCCTTCACCCGGTCGATCGCGTCCTCCAGGCCCCCGACATCCCCCCAGCTGACCTTCGGGAGCTCGACGAGCACCTCGCGCATCGCCGACGGTTCGACCTCCGCCAGTGCCGTCTCGAAATCGCTCCGGGTGACGATCATGCGGTCGATCAGGCTGGGGGGGATCTCCTCCTCGTCCAGGTCGATCTCCGGGAGATACCGCCGGAGGGCCTTCATCGCCGCCTCCTTCGTCAGTGATTCGATGTCTGCGCCGACGAACCCGTGTGTCTCATCGGCGAGCCGCTCGAGCTCGACATCATCCGCCAGCGGCATCCCCCGCGTGTGGATCTGCAGGATCTCGCGACGACCGGTCTCATCGGGCACCCCGATCTCGATCTCCCGGTCGAAGCGCCCCGGCCGTCGCAGCGCGGGATCGACACTGTCGACCCGGTTCGTCGCTGCGATGACGATCACCTGTCCCCGGGTCTCGAGCCCGTCCATCATCGTCAGCAGCTGTGCGACCACCCGACGCTCGACCTCCCCGGTGACGTCCTCGCGCTTGGGTGCGATCGAGTCCAGCTCGTCGATGAAGATGATCGAGGGGGCATCATCCGCCGCCTCCTCGAAGATCTCCCGCAGCTGTTGCTCGGACTCCCCGTAGTACTTCGAGATGATCTCCGGGCCGGCGATCGAGAAGAACGTCGCCGAGGTCTCATTCGCCACCGCCTTCGCCAACAGGGTCTTGCCGGTCCCCGGCGGCCCATGGAGGAGGACGCCCTGCGGTGGCTCGATGCCCAGCTTCTTGAAGATCTGCGGATGCTTCATCGGCAGCTCCACCATCTCGCGCACCCGCTGGATCGCCGCATCGAGCCCCCCGATGTCCTCGTAGGTGATCCCCGCCCCGGTCCGTTCGAACCCCGAGATGGGTTCCTCGCGCAGCAGCACCTCCGTGTCCTCCGTCACGATGGTGACGCCCTCCGGGTCGGTCTCCACCGCGATCAGCGGGATCGCATTCCCTGGCGACCGCATGAACGGGTGGTTCGTCGAGGACATCACCGGGACGATGTCGTGGTCGACGATGGGGCGCTTGAGGATCTGTCGCTTCACCATCCCCGCCGCATCCGACCCGAAGGAGACGCTGGCCTCCTCGGGGGGTGCGAGCGTGATCTGCTCGGCCTGCACCGGCTCAGCCTTGCGGATCGCCACCCGCTCGCCGATCGACACCTCCGCGTTCTGTCGCGTGAACCCATCGATCCGCACCGTGTCGGTGTTCCAGTCCTGTCGGTCGGCCCGCCAGACCTTCGCTGCGGTCTGCTGGGCCCCCTCGATCTCGATGATGTCCCCGGGTGACAGCTTCAGATGCAGCAGGGTGTCGGGGTCGAGTCGTGCGATCCCCCGTCCGGTGTCGTTGGGGTATGCCTTCGAGACCTCCAGCTGGACCTCGTTCATCGGCCCTGACCTGCTCTCTCTCGGTCACCCATGGTGGGGACCGACGCGGTCATCGGCGCTATCTGCATGCCATCAGCTACCGACGCGGGATACTAAGCGGTGTCGACGATATACTGCAGATTTTAGCCGCTTGCTGCACTGAGCGCAGTATGGAGACCCTCGTCGTCGACGCCTCGATGGGTGCGGGTGGCGACATGCTCGTGGGTGCACTCCTCGACCTGGGTGCGGACCCCACGCCGCTTGCGGCGACGGGTGCGGCCCTGGGCGTCGTGTACACCGACTCCCGCGTGGACCGCAACGGCATCCGTGCGACCCGGGTGGATGTCCTCGACGCGGACGATGGGACGCCCATCGAGGGACATGGCCCCCACCGGAGTGTCGCTGCTGTCACCGCGATCATCGACACCCTGGCCCTGCCGGGGACACTGCGTCAGACGGCAGCTGCCATCGTCACCAGGCTCGCCACCGCGGAGGCCGCCATCCATGACACCGACCCCGAGGAGGTGGTGTTCCACGAGGTCGGTGCGGATGATGCGATCGCGGACATCGTGGGGGTGCTGCAGCTGCTCGACAGCCTGGACGTCGAACAGGTGCTGATCCCGCCGCTTGCGGTCGGAGGGGGGCGGCGCGAGATGGCCCATGGTCGGTATCCGATCCCTGCACCCGCCGTCACCGAGATCATCGCGTCCTCCGGCCTGCAGATCACCGGTGGTCCGGTCGATGCGGAGCTGCTGACACCCACGGCGGCGGCCATCCTCGCCGAGATCGGCACCCCCATCGAGCAGCTCCCCACCGTCGACATCGTGGGTGTGGGCTACGGTGCAGGCGCCCGGGAGTTCCCCGCCGAGGCGAACGTCCTCCGGGTGCTGGGTGGCTCGGTGGCCGCACCACTGCGCCGTGAGCGGATCTGCGTGCTCGAGACGAACGTGGATGATGTCTCCCCGGAGGTGCTGGGTGGCCTCCAGGAGCGGCTCACCGCCGTCGGGGCGCATGATGTCAGCATCCTCCCCCTCACGATGAAGAAGTCCCGGCCAGGACATCTCATCCAGGTGATCGCACCCCCCGAGGCGGCCGGACACCTCGCCGCAGCGCTCGCCCGTGAGACGGGGACGTTGGGGGTCCGCGAGCGTACGCAGGCCCATCGGTCGGTCGCCGACCGGCGCTTCACGACGGTGCAGCTGACGGTCGGGGGGAGCGACCATGAGGTCGTCATCAAGGAGGCGATGGCCGCCGATGGTGCGCCCCTCACCGCGAGTGTCGAGTACGCCTCTGCGGCGGCGGTCGCCGCCGCGTGCGACCGCCCCACCGCGGAGATCATCGCCCGTGCGCTGGGACGGTACTACGAGGCGTCGTCAGAAGCGCGGTGATCGGCGAGTGCCTCCTCCAGGCTCAGCTCACCCCGCGCAACCGCGGCCGCACGCGCGGCATCCAGGGTCCGATCGTCCGGGCTGACGCGCCGTGACCGGGCCTTGATCTGGCCGATCTCACCCGCGGTGGGTTCGAATGCGATCTCATCGACCCATCGTCCCGGCCGGTTCGCGATGTTCACCGCCGCGACCGCATCACCCACCGCCCGCGTCCCCCCCTTCATGTGCGGCGTCGTGCCCGTCTCATCGACCAGCTGCACCGGCAGGTCGTCGAGTGCCCGCAGCAGCCGAGCCCCCGCGAGGCGCGCCCCGTCACCGAGCTTGATGACCGCCCCGTCGTACCGGTGGTACTCCCGCCGGATCAGGTCGGGGGCCGCCGCAGCATCCACCACGGAGACCGCGAGAATCTGCCCGCCCCGCACCACGGCGACACCCGGCATCTTGCCCGGGTCGACACCGATGACCACCGGTGCCTCTGCCACCGCTTCACCGGTGACCGCCCGGTCGATCATCGCCCGGATCTCTGAGACCTCTCCCGCGATCACCGGCACACCCGCTCTGACATCGACCGCATCATCGGTGCCGGTCAGCACTGCGGTCGTCCCAGGCGGGACGGCTGTGTCCGGTTCGACCAGCCTGGCGGGGATCGACCGCTCACGCAGCGCCGCAAGCAGGTCGTGCGCCAGCTCGAAGTCGGCGGTCGCGACGACGATCACGCCCACCCATACAGGGAGGTCCACCTAAACGGCTCCGAGGGCTTTTCATCAGCGCCCGCAACATCCCGCTGTGGGACCCGCTGTGGCGACAGGGTGTGCACCGGTGGATGACCTGTTAGCCGGGGGGTTTGAGCGTGGGTCCGTCACGCAGGTCTACGGCGTCCCAGCATCCGGCAAGACGAACCTCATGCTGGTCGCAGCGGCCTCGGTGCTCGATGCGGGTGGTCGCGTGGTCTACATCGACACCGAGGGGCTCTCGCTCGACCGCTTCGACCGGATCCTCGGGGCCACCGACGCGGCGATGAGCATCGACAGCGTCGAGGACCAGCTGCTCATCCAACCGGTGTACGACTTCGATGAGCAGGAGATCGCCGTCCGTGAGACCGCACGGCATGCCGCGGACACCGACCTGATCGTCATCGACAGTGCGACCGGCTTCTACCGGCTCGAGCGCACACGACAGACCGGCAGCGCCGATGATGGCGAGTCGTTGCGGCGCGTCACCCGGCAGGTCACCCATCTGCTCGGCTTGGCCCGCAAGCACGACCTCGCCGTCGTGCTCACCAACCAGGTGTTCACCGACCCCGATGCCGACCGGATCCGGGCACTGGGCGGACACACCCTCGCGCACTGGACGGCGACGATCCTGCGCATCGACCGGTTCCGTGGCGGCAACCGACGCCTGACCATCGAGAAGCATCGGGACCGCGCCGCAGGGCAGAGTGCCCGATTCCGCATCACCGACACCGGCATCACGGCCGTGGAGCTCTAAGCCTGCTCGAGCTTCCGGATGAGCTCACCCTCATACCGCTCATCGGCGATGACGCCCTTCGTCTCCAGGACGTTCCGTTCGAGGGTGTCCAGTGCGAGCCGGAAGGCGTGTTCGGCCCCGTATCCCTCGCCGGTGCCCGCCATCTGCCCGTGACTCGTCCGCAGGCGGATCTTGCAGAGGATCAGCGGCGTGCCCCGCAGCTTCTCCTTGTGCTCGTGGAACCGCACGTGTGCGTGCAGGACGTCCATCTCCTGGTACTTCGCCGCCACGCTGCGGATCGCCTCGGTGACCGCCGACCGCTGGAGGGTCTCCAGCAGCGCGATGTTGGTGATCTGCACGTCCATCTGCGTCTCCTCGGTGTAGCTCAGCGCGCGGAGCACGTCGGTCTTGGTGATGATCCCCGCCACCCGGTCGGCCCCATCGGTGACGACCAGCCCGGAGAACCCCGCATCGAACATCTGACGCACCGCCTCCTCGACGGTCGCCTCACCGGAGACCTGCTCGACCGGAGCGGACATCAGGTCGTACACCGGCAGATCCAGCATCCGATCGAGGTCGCCCCGACGGTCCCGTCGCCCCTGTCGATGTTCGCGTCGGGTGACGAAATCGAGGATGTCGACGGTCGTCAGGATACCCACCAGCGTCCCCTCCTCCGCATCCGTCACGGGCAGCCGGGAGATCCCCCCCTCGCGGAAGAGGTTGATCGCCCGACCCAGATGTGCACCGTCATCGATCGTGGTCACCGCGGTGGTGTAGATGTCCTCCACGTCGATCGCAGCCAGATTCGGCAGCACCGCCTGCAGGATGGCATCGATCGAGACGATGCCCACGACGCCGCTGTCGTCCTCCACCGGGGCGACCTTCACATCCC
>JAVLBV010000160.1:0-844 GCA_031580685.1 Haloquadratum sp.
CCACGCGGTTCCGCGTGCTCGACGGGCACCTGCGCTGTCGGTACTGTCGGGGGCTCATCGCCGATGCGGCGGTGCCCCCGCCGGTGACCGTGGCGATGCCGGCGACCGCCTCGGGCTCGAGGCCGATCGTCTCTGCGGGCGTCAGTCGCTCTGCCAGCACCACGCCCCCATCGGGCACCGACAGCGTCGGTGCGGTCGCGCCCCCCAGCGCCCCCAGCAGCCGGCTGCGCACATCGCGGAGGTCATCGGCCCGCTCGGCCATGCGCCCGTCCATCGCCTCGAACTGCTCGATCAGCGCATCGAACGCCGTCGCGACGGCCGCCTCCGCGCTCGCCCCATCGGCGATCGCCTCGTCCATCGCATCGGTGACGGTCGGGTCGGTGAGGAACAGCTGCTGGGCCTCGAAGATCGCCGCCTCCTCCTCGCCCAGTGTCGCCGCCGCATCGGCGGCCGCCGCCTCGAGCGCCGCCGCCACCGTGTCGGTCGCGGTCGCCAGTCGACCGCGCTCCTCATCGGGGGCTCCAGCACTCGCCGTCGCGCCCGCCGCGGTCGTCGCCATCACCCAGTGGGCCGGGCCGACCCCGACGCGGGGTGTCGTGCCGATGCCCTCCAGCGGCATCACTCCTCCACGGGCTCGGTGAGGACCGCCTCGATCGCATCGACGACCGCCGCCGCCTCGGCCCCCGACGCCTGCAGCTCGACCGTCTCGCCCTGCCGCACGTCCAGTCCGGTCACGGCGACGATGCTGTCGGCGGGCACCGGCTCCTCATCCAGCCGGCCGATCTGCACCGTCGCATCATGGGCGTTCGCCGCACGGACGCAGGCTGCGGCGGGCCGCGCGTGG
>JAVLBV010000161.1:0-840 GCA_031580685.1 Haloquadratum sp.
GTAACCACGCCCGGATTTACTATTTTCTTCGTACCGGTACGGACACGTAACTCGCCGCTAATGCGAGAGTAGTAGTAGTAGTATATACTTATATAGTATATAGTAATATTAGTATATCCCCAGTATTCCGTGATACCGTTAGTCTCTGCTTCTCTCGCGTGCCGATACAAATAACGCAAAGGTTATTGGTACGTACGTTTTAGTATCGGCTGCATGGGGAAAGTAACCAGCGTGAATCTCGATGAGGATACGGTCGAATGGTTCAAGCGTGAAAACATCAACATCTCCGCGTGGATTCGGAAGATGATGGAGCGGCGGATGATCGGCGGTCCCGATACGGACATCCGAGAGTTCCGCATCGCCGAGTTGGAACGACAACGCGAGCGGATCACGGAGGACCTCGATGCGGTCGATGAGGAGCTCGATCGCTTGAAGACCGAGGTGGCCGAGGCCGCAGAGCGTGAAGAAAAGAGTGAGTCCTTTCCAGAACACATCGAGCAGACGGCGAAGGAGTTCATCACCTATGGGAGTGCGAAGAAGCTCCGCGCGAGTGATGCGTTCAAGCGGAAGGCCGAGGAGATGGGCGTGAGCCCGTTCACACTCGCGGATGAGGTCATGGAGTACCGCGAAGAGGTGATGGACCTATGAAGGAGCGCAAGACGTTCAGCTTGGACGACAACGTGGCCCGGTACCTCGAACAGAGTCACATCAACGGCTCCGGTCTCGTGAACGAGCTGGTGAAGCGCTACATGCGTGAGGAAATCGACCAGAGGGGTGGGCGTACGTCCACGGTGGCGCGGGCAGCGAGGAGACGTTCGAGCGGGGGAAGGACTTCTCCAC
>JAVLBV010000162.1:0-824 GCA_031580685.1 Haloquadratum sp.
CCCAAACAGACTGGGCACGAACAGATCGAGCATCCCATACAGCATCCCGAAGACCGCAAGCGCTGCGAGCATCTGAAAGATGGCATTGGCCAGCCCTGCACGCCGCAGCACCATGTTGGCCGCGTCAACCCCCGGGGTCACGTCGCCAGATGTGCCCTGCAGACCGTCGGAATCACTCAATGTCCAGCTCCCCGGGATCGAGCACCGCCTCGACGGCGCGGACGCCCTCGAAGTCCAGCTCTCGGAACAGCTCATCTTCATCATCTTCCTGGACGCCGAAGATCGGCTCGGTCTCGACCCGCCTGGTTTCTACCCGTCCTTCGAGCACAGCTTCTTGCTCGGCTTCGGCTTCTTGTTCAAGCAGCAACTCGGTCGTCAGCTCGCCCTCGAGCTCGGTCTCGGTCTCAAGTTCAAGTTCCTGCAGCAGTTCTGACTCGATGAACGTCTCTGCGGCTGCCTCAAACTCCAGCGGTGGCGGCACCTCCAGTTCGGTCCGGAACTCCAGCTCCTGCACCGTTTCGGTCTCTGTCTCGAACTCGAACTCCGTGAGGACCTCTTCTTCGAGACGCGATCGGACACGCTCGGACTCGACAAGCAGTGTGGGCGTCTCAAGTTCCTCCCGCCCAAGCTCTGGTTCGGTCTCTGTTTCGCCACGAAGCCGCACCTCGACAGCTGGCACACCAGCCCCCACACCACGCACACTCACGTCAGCACCTCGCAGACGTTCGGCTGCGCCACGCCCTGCGCGGATGACTGCCTCTTCACTGAAGAGCAACGGCTCGGGAAACGGAAACAGTTGCTGTGCACGTCGCTCACCACCGTCT
>JAVLBV010000163.1:0-811 GCA_031580685.1 Haloquadratum sp.
GCGCAGGAAAGTACTTGAGGGGAGTGGTTTGCGGGGGACGGGTGATGGGTGATGGGTGACGTCTAGCGGGTGGCGGCAGGCAGGTGACAGGTTACGTCTAACCCGTAGATCCCCACACGGGGGTCGTACTCCTGGCCCTCGAACAGCGTGTGCTCGACGATGCCGAAGCCGAAGTTCCCGGTCGCATCGAACTGCCGCTCGTGCAGCTCCACCAGCGGCAGCGTCGTCTCGAGGAACGCCTCCGCGGTCGCCCCGCGCAGGGTGACCTTCGCGCCGATCGGCTGGCCCGCCCGCGCCCCGAACTGTGCGGCATCCCGGCCGGCGATCGTCTGGACCGGGTCCTGCCCGGTGACCGCCGCGAGGATCTCCTCGGCGTTCGCCAGCTCGCGGCCCCCCTCGCCCACGCCCATGTGGACGACGACCTTCGCGACCTGCGGGGTGCGCATGGGGTGCATCGCGGCCTCACTCATCGGCATCACCGCCGATGAACTGCTCGTCGATGACGACCACGTACGGCTCGATCGTCTCGAAGTGCGTCTCCGCATCGACGGCGACGCGCACCGTGTTCGGCCCGCTGCCCTGGGTCACGGTGATCGTCTCGATCTCGCCGATCTCGCCGGCGTGCTGACCGTCGACGGCGGTCACGAGCGCGCCCTCCTCGTACGGGAAGTGCGCCTCGATCTCGCGGGTGTCGGTCGTGATGATCACCGAGTCCTTCGTGTGGTAGGTGTCGGTCTCCGCCGGCGGCACCCGCAGCGTCGTCCCGTCGTGCAGCGCCAGCTGTGTGGCACCCCCGTCGACGGTCTGCTTG
>JAVLBV010000164.1:0-799 GCA_031580685.1 Haloquadratum sp.
CTCCGTGGCGAATCAGACATCGCTCCAATTCACCTATGTCGATATGGCACAGGAGACCACCGAGGTCGACCTTCGGGTGTTGCAAGCCGGAAACACCTCTAACGTCCTCGACACGGCCACGGTGACCGCACCTCCGAACGTGAGTACGTTCCAGCACACGACGACGCTCACGGGCGCACAGGCCGATATGAAGGCCGTGTATGAGGTCGAATACATCCGCAACGGCAAGACCTTCGACGCCACCGCTGCGTACGGCCTCAATCAGTACCCCGTGAACCTCCCGCTCTCCGATGCGTGGCGGCAGATCTTCGGCGTGGGCTTCCTGATCGTCCTCGGCGGCATCTTTTCCGTCGCCAACGCCCGCATCGGCGCGATCATCATCCCCGGCGTGGCGGCGATGCTCTATGCCATCGGCTTCATCTCCGGCTTCGCCACCATCCTCGGGATCAGCTTGGCGATGGTCCTCGGCATCGCGTATAATCTCGCGTTTGCCGGGCGGGGGGTGCTCCGGTCATGAGGTCGACCAACATCGTGCTGTTCTTGCTGCTTTTGAACCTCTCCGCGGGCGTGATGGGTGCGGCGGGTGTCGTCGACGTGGATGTGGGCGTCCCCGGCGGAGACCAGATCGAGCTGGTGGAGGATACATCCGTCGTCGATCGCTCACAAGATCAGCCATCTGCCGATGAGGTGACCGGCGGGTTCCTTGATGCCGGGCGCTTCATCCGTGAGCTGCGGACCATCCTCGGCACCGGGCCGGCGATGCTCAATGCCCTCGGCGTCCCCAGCATCATCACGAACG
>JAVLBV010000165.1:0-790 GCA_031580685.1 Haloquadratum sp.
CAGCGTGATCGCCGCCAGCCCCGCCGCACCGTCGACCCGCGGGCGCTCGCGGGTCCGCACGCACGTGAGCAGGTGCGTGAGCTCGCGCTGCAGCGGTTCGCTGGTCTGCACGTAGGGGGTCTCCGTGACGGTCTCGGTGCGGTACCCCGGGCGATCCTCGACGGTCGTCGTCTCCTCAAGCCCCCGACGCTGGATGGTCAGCCGCTGGTCCTGGTAATTGAGGGTGACGTACGCGTCCCTGGCGGTGACCGCGAGCGTCCGCACCTTGCCGTGGGTGACGTGGCTCGCGGTGAGCTGGGCGATGATGCCCGAGTCGAACTGCAGCGAGGCGACCGCATGGTCCAGCCGATCAGAGCGCCGGGCGATGCCCATCGCGGAGACGGCGTCGATGGGCTCGGGGATGAGCGCCGTGATGATGTCCAGGTCGTGGATCATCAGGTCATGGATCACGCTCTCGCTGCTGAGGTGCTCGTTGAACGGGCCCAGCCGGTGGGCCTCGACCGCGAAGACCTCCAGCTCGTCGACGAGCGCCGTGAGCACCTCGACGGCGGGATTGAACCGCTCGATGTGACCCACCTGCAGGATCCGGTCCGCATCCCGTGCGGCGGCGACGATCGCCTCCGCATCGGCCACGCTCGTCGCCAGCGGCTTCTCGACGAGCACGTCCATCCCCCGCTCGAGACAGGCGACGGCGACCCGGCGATGCGCGGCGTTCGGCACCGCCACCGTCACCGCCTCGGCGGTCTCGAGCGCGTCGACCGTGTCATGGACGGTCACATGGTACGCGTCT
>JAVLBV010000166.1:0-789 GCA_031580685.1 Haloquadratum sp.
CCAGCGGGTCGACGCTGCCCGTCTGCGGCGTCGGCGTGCGCCCATCGTACGTCTCATGCACGGTCGCGACGCCCTGTGCGAGCGTGTCGAGGCCGTAGCCCCCCTCGAGGATGTACGCGACGCCCGCGTCCACCGCCTGCGCGGCCGCATCGACCGCGGCGGTCATCGCCCCGAACCCCTCGGTCGACACCTGCATCCGGCTGATGGGGTCGTGCCGGTGCGCATCGAACCCCGCGGCGACGAGCACCACATCGGGGGCGAACGATGCGATCGCGGGGGCGATCGCCTCCTCGACGATCGCGAGGTACTCGGGGTCGCCCGCACCCGCCGTCAGCGGGAAGTTCATCGTCGTCTCCGCACCGGCGTCGACGCCACGCTCGTCCATGCCGCCGGTGCCGGGGTACAGCCCCGCCTCGTGGATCGAGACGTAGCACACCGCCGGGTCCGCATAGAAGATGTCCTGGATGCCGTTGCCGTGGTGCACGTCCCAGTCGAAGATGAGCACGCGCTCGACGTCGCGCTCGGGTGCGTCCAGCAGCGCCTGTGCGGCGATCGCCGCGTTGTTCAAAAGACAGAAGCCCATCGCATCATCGCTCACGGCGTGATGCCCCGGTGGGCGGCCGATCGCGAAGGGGGTCTCGCGCCCCGTCGCGCCGTCTGCGGCGGCCTCCGCCGCCCAGACCGCCAGGCCCGCCGCGGTCGTCGCCGCCGCCCAGCTGCCGGGGTGTGCGACGGTGTCGGGGTCCCAGTTGCCCCCACCGCGGGTGATGAACGCCTCCATCTGGTCGA
>JAVLBV010000167.1:0-786 GCA_031580685.1 Haloquadratum sp.
ATCTCCCGCCGCCGCGAGAAGCAGATGCACAGCGAGCTGGCCGCACTCAAGCGCCCCCGCGCGGCGGTCGCGCTGTGGGAGACGATCACGATCCCGATCATGCGTCGGGGTCATGGACGGTCACCGCTGGGACGGACGGCACGGGCTCGTCCAGCTCATCGGCGAGCACCTCCAGGATCGTCTCGCAGATGATCACCGTGCTCGTCGCACCGGGGTCCTGGTGACCGACCGAGCGCCACCCCAGATACGATGCGCGCCCCTTGTTCGCTCGCAGCCCCACGGTCGCGGCCATCCCCCGCCGGGCGGCGGTGACCGCCGCCGCGAGCGCCGCCACCGGCGTGGCCCCATCCACCTCGAGGGCCGCGCGCAGGGCGTGGACCGCCGGCGTCACCGCATCGACCATCGTCGCATCCCCGAGGCGGGCCCCACCACGCCGAAGCCGGTGAGGAACACCACCGCGAGCGTCAGCTGTGGCGCCCCCCACAGCCCCACCGCACCCACCGCGGCCGCCGCCGACAGCCCGAGCACGGGGTAGTGCAGCAGCCGGCGGTGCCCCGCGTACAGGTCCAGGTCGGGCACCAGCCCACCGAGGCCCCCGACGAGCACCACCAGCGGGTCGAGGGCGGCTGCACCCGGCAGCACCGCCGTCAGCAGCACCGCCGCGAGCATCCCCACGAGCACGTGGGTGGTGGCCATCATCGGTGATAGTTGGCGCCGGATGCGTTAAGCGGTTGTGCCGGGCGGGGGCGCTTTTGCCGATGCGGGGGACACCAGGGATATGCAGCC
>JAVLBV010000168.1:0-783 GCA_031580685.1 Haloquadratum sp.
ACGTCTCGACGCCGTTCTGGAGCTGTGTGCTCGCGTTCGAGAACGCCGAGCCCTGTCCCAGACTGAGCGAGCTGTCGATTTCGCTCATCACTGCCAGGCCTGCATAGGCCACCGCACCGGCCACCACCACCGTGAGGATCGCCCCCACGAGGTCGATCGACTGTTTCAGCATGCCGGTGAGCGAGTCCGCCTCGGTCACCTCTCGCCATGCCGCCTCTACATCCTTCGTGTTGCCGAGATCGTCGTATTCCGCGTCGGACGACCCCAGGCTGAGTTTCCCAAACATGGGACATCATACCGTCGTCGCCAAACTGGCATATAACCCTCATATCTTTTACGTTGTTAACGAGTGTATTAAATTGTTAACAGCACTATCACGCTGTGACGAAAGCCATGAGCACACGGAAGACACTGGGGACCAGAGCAGATGAACAGATCCACGAGGCGATCGAGGCGCTCGCCAGCGATCGCGGGCTGTCGAAGTCCGATGCGGTCGACCTGAGCATCATCACCGGGCTCGAGCACCTCGGCTACGACCGCGCGAGGAGCTCGCCCGCTGTCCGCATCCTCAAGCACGCGGCGGTCGGCATGTTCCACGTCGGCGCCACGCTCGTCGTCTTGAGCGCGCTCACGTCGATCTCCTTCGCCTTCGCAGGCGCGATGGTCGGCCTGGCGTCGATGCTGACGGTCATCGTCGCCGATGTCGTCGTCCCTCGGTTCGAGCCGGGGATCTCGAACGCACTGCCGCGACTGGTCCGCTATGGCTGACGAGGACCAGCAGCG
>JAVLBV010000169.1:0-780 GCA_031580685.1 Haloquadratum sp.
CCCGGCGATCGTCCCCTGATTGTCACCGACGAGTCCACCCACACGGTTCTGTCCGGTCACGTTCCCGGTCGCACTCGACCCGGCGATCGTCCCCTGATTGTCACCGACGAGTGCGCCGACATCGTTGCCTCCTTCGACATTTGCGTTCTCGAGATGCAGACCGGTGATGCGCCCTCCAGAGCCGACCTTCCCGAAGAGGCCGACCGCATTCCGGAGGTGCTTGGGCACCCGTTCATCCGCGTCGATGTGGAGATCCACGACCTCCCGACCTGCGCCGTCGAAGGAGCCCGTGAACGTGGTTATCGGCACGAACCCCGCTCCCGCATCCCAGTTCCGTGTCGCCCCTGCATCGATGTCGGTCCCGAGGCGGTAGTGGTACCCACGGGTGGTGGCGTTCTGATTGATCGCCTGCAGGTCGACGATTGAGTCGATGATGAACGGATCAGCTGCGGTGCCCGCACCCTCGTAGGTTGCCGTCTGCTCGGTCCCATCGACCGTGTACGTCCAGCTGGTCACACCGTCGGCTGCGGCGACCCCCGCGACCGCCCCCAGCCCCACCAGCAGCACGGTGATCACGAGTCCCGCGATGAGGAGCGGCCGTTCCCGATTCACCGTATCCTGCTGCCCCTACTGCTGTTTGCCTGGGTGTCCATAACACGGACTCAGCGCTCAGGTGTCTGAAGCTGTCGTGGACAAATGTTCACCCGGTCGCAGCCCGCCCGATCTGCCGGTAGACCGACCCGGTCAGCGCCCGTCGTCCGCCGCCGCCCGCCACCTGTC
>JAVLBV010000016.1:0-17297 GCA_031580685.1 Haloquadratum sp.
GCACTGGGGCGTGAGCTGGCGCTGCAGGTGGGCGTCGATGCCGGTGCGATGGAGACGATAGTCGCCGACGCGGTCGCAGAGGCGTTCTGGAAGACCGTCGAGGCGTTCAACCTGGCAGAGCGCTACCAGACCCCGGTCTACCTCGTCGCCGACCTCGCCATGGCGGTGACCGAACAGACGTTCCCGCATGAGGTGTTCGACATGGATGCGGTGGAGATCGACCGCGGGCGCCTGGTCGATGCGACGGGGCTCGACGAGTGGACCACAGACGGCAAGTTCACCCCGCACGCGGTGACGGAGGATGGGGTGTCCCCGCGGGTGCTCCCCGGCACCCCCGGTGGGGTGCACATGTCCACGGGGCTCGAGCACGATGCGTTCGGTCGGCGGACCGAGGACACGAACGTCCGCATCGAGCAGGTCGACAAGCGACAGCGGAAGTTCGATGTGGCGCGCGAGCGTGAGGCGCTGGAGGTCCGCAGCTTCGGTGCGAGCGATGCGGAGACGCTCGTGCTCAGCTGGGGGTCGAACGAGGGGGCGATCGTGGAGGCGCTCGGGCTCCTCGAGGAGCCCGTCCACTTCCTGTCGGTCCCCTATCTGAGCCCGCGTCCCGACCTCACCGAGGCGGTGGAGGCCGCAACGCAGGTGATCGTGGTCGAGTGCAACGCGACCGGGCAGTTCGCCAACCTCATCGAACACGACACCCTGCAGCGGGTCGACCGGATCACGAAGTACGACGGCGTGCGCTTCAAGGCGGATGAGCTCGCCGCGGCGATCGCCGAGCGGACGCAGATGGAGGTGCCAGCATGAGCACCGAGATCAGATTCACCGACTTCAAGGCGGACACGCAGCCCACCTGGTGTCCTGGATGTGGCGACTTCGGGACGATGAACGGGATGATGAAGGCGCTCGCGGAGACGGGCAACCACCCCGATGAGACGTTCATCGTCGCGGGGATCGGCTGCTCGGGCAAGATCGGCTCGTACATGCATGCGTACGCGCTGCATGGGGTCCACGGGCGAGCGCTGCCGGTGGGCACGGGCGTGAAGCTCGCGAACCCCGACCTGGAGGTGATGGTCGCCGGGGGGGATGGCGATGGCTTCTCCATCGGTGCGGGTCACTTCGTCCACGCGGTCCGCCGCAACCTGGACATGACGTACATCGTCATGGACAACCGGATCTACGGGTTGACGAAGGGCCAGGCCTCCCCCACCTCCCGTGCGGACTTCGAGACGGCGACGACCCCAGAGGGGCCGCAGCAGCCCCCGGTGAACCCACTGGCGCTCGCGCTCGCGGCGGGTGGGACGTTCATCGCGCAGACGTTCGCGACGGATGCGAAGCGCCATGCGGAGATCGTCCAGGCCGCCATCGAGCACGATGGCTTCGGCTTCGTGAACGTCTTCAGCCCCTGTGTCACGTTCAACGACGTGGACACCTACGAGTACTTCCGGGGGAACCTGGTCGATGTGGCCGATGCGGACCACGACCCGACCGATTACGACGCCGCGACGTCGGTGATCATGGACCGTGAGCAGGAGTACCAGGGGATCCTCTGGCAGGATGAGCAGTCGGTGTCCTACCACACCCAACACGGGGTGACCGACCCCATGATCGACGTCGGGGCGGGGGCGCCCGAGGGTGCGATGGACCTGGTGCGCGAGTTCTACTAGACCGCCCGGCCCGCGATCCGGGACCGCACGAGGCGGGTGAGCATGGGCAGGTCCGAGAGGTGCAGCAGCCGCAGCATCGCCCGCCAGTCCCCCTGGTTCGCCCGGGCCAACACGTCACCTGCGGCCTCATGCAGGTCCCGCATGAAGCGGTCATAGCGCGCATCATCCGCGAGGTACAGCAGCTCCGTCAGCAGGAGCCGACGCTGCATGTTCGGTGCCGCCTCGCGGTGCCACAGCGTATCGTACACCGACAGCCGTTCTGCGGAGGTGTCACGGTCACTGCGGGTGAGACAGTGGTCTGCCGCGGCCGCCGCCGCCCGCGCCGAGCGCATCCCGGTGTGGATCCCCTCCCCCCACAGGGGGTCGATCGTCGGCACGGTGTCTCCGATCGCCATGAAGTTGTCCGTCGACAGCCCGGTGGGGGGTTGGATGTGCGCCGAACCCCGGTGCTGCTTGGTCTCGATGCGGGTGGCGTCCGCGAAGCGAGGGTCGCGTGCCATCCAGTGGTCCAGATAATCATCGATCGTCATCCCGTCGACCGCCCGGCGACGGTGGCTCGCGTTCTGGATGTAGCACACGCCCACCTTCGCGGTGTCGCCGCCGGTGTGGAAGATCCAGGAGTACCCCCCAGGGGCGATGCTGTGATCCAACCGCAGCATCATCGCGCGATGGAGGTCCGCATACCCCGGATGCTCCAGCGCGACCCCCTCACACTCGAACTCGATGCCGATCGCCTGATGGTCGCGGTGCAGCTCCGTCACCCCGAGCGCCCGTGCGAGGGGTGCAGCCGGCCCCGTCGCGTCGACGATGATCTCGCCGTAGACCTCCGCGTCCCCACCGTAGCGGACCCCCACGATCTGCCCATCATCCATGATGGGCGCAGACACCCGTGCATCCCAGCGGTACTCTGCGCCCCGGCGCTGCCCGTCCTCGACGAGGAACCGCTTGAACTCCGCGAACTCCAAGACGGCGCCGGGCTGGTCGGAGACGTAGTGGCGCGAGGGGGACTCGAGCACGACCGAGTCGGTGAACTGCATGACGACCCGGTCGGGGATCCCGAACGCGGTCAGCATCGACGGGAAGGTGCCACCGGTGGACTTGTTGGACTGCTTGGGGAACGACCCCTCCGACTCCGTCTCCAGGACCACGACGTCGTACCCCCGCCCGGCGAGGTCGCGGGCACACTGTGCACCGGCGGGGCCCGCCCCCGCGATCACGACGTCATGCGACTCCATACCGAGCGTTGGGCCTGCCTGACATGAGCATTACCTTCCACACCGCCGCCGTGTGGACCAACAAGCCCTTGCTGCAGGATGGGCCAGTGGTGGCATGCAGTTCACACCGGTGGTCACCGTCGGGGCAGGGGTCGCAGTCATCGCCGTCGGCCTCGCGGGGATGATCGGCAGTGGCGTGATGGCGACCACGACGGTGGTGCAGATGGTGCTGCCGGCGATGGTGGTCTACGGCCTCATCATGGGGTACATCGGCATGCGCTTCGGTGCGGACCGGCGGCGGTGAGCCTCACCGGGTGGGCGTCTGTGTGCCCGCGGTGACGGTGTTCGCCACCCGCACCCCCACCAGCGAGACGACGATCGCGGCGATGATGAACACCGCCAGCCGCGCGGGGGCGGAGACCTGCCACCGTGCGACGGTGAGCACCGCGAGCGCCCCCTCCCGCTGGAGGAACCACCCGGCGAATCCGCGGACGACCAGCCCCAGTGCGACGATCCCGAACGGGAGGTTCAGGTACGGACGCGCGAGCGCGTCCGTGGTGATCAGCTCATCGAGCAGCCGGCCCGCGCTCACGGTGAGCGCCGCGAGCGCCAGCCACGGGACGGCGTTGTACACGAACTGCAGCGTGCGCACGAGGACGAACTCCGGGCCCATCTGCGCGGGGACCGACAGCGCGCCCAGGAAGATCCCGACGAGCGCCAGCCCGGCTCCGACGGCGTAGGTGACGACCGACACCTGCCCGGAGTACAGGGCGATCTGCACCCGCTCGGGGACCTCCTCGAGATACTCATCGATCGCCAGCCCCTTGTACAGCAGCGCGGCCCCCAGCAGCGCCGCAAGGCCCGCCCCGGCGATCGCGGGGGAGAACTGGATCAGCAGGATCGGCAGGAAGATCAGGATCGCCCCGAGCGGAACCAGGACCGTCGAGCGCAGCTCCTCATCACCCAGGAACTGCTTGAGCAGGTAGTACGTCGACTGCAGGTCATGCGCCTGCCGGACGACCACCCGGTCGACCGCATCCACGCGGAGCCGGCTCTCGATCACGGGGATCACCCGCTCGTCGTCTGCGGAGTCGACCACCACGATCACCGACTCGATCGCGTACCGGCGGATCAGCCCGTCCAGCTGTGCCGCCAGTGAGCGGTCCACCCCGATGGGGCTGTCACTCCCACCGGCGATCACGGCGATGAGCCGGTCGGCCCCCTCCGCACCGAGCGAGTCGTACACCCGCAGCGCCTCGAGCAGCGTGTTGACGCGGGAGTCCTCGGGGTCTGCCCGGCCCGCCACCATCGCCAGCTCGGCCACCTCGCCCTCGCCGACGACCGGGAAGCTGCGGCCCGTGCTGCGGCCCAGGTCGCTCGAGCGGTCGACACAGAGGACCAGCTGGTTCACGCAGGTGCCTTCGAGAGATTCCGTTAAAGCCGAATCGGTCCCGCGACTACAGCAGCCCCGTCTTCTGCAGCTTCATGAGGTCCTCGGTGTCCAACGTCTCCCCCTCCTTGAAGCGCTGGTAGATCGCCTCCGCCTCCTCGCGGGCGGCCTCGCGCTCCTCCGCGCGTGAGTCCTTCCGCTCGCGCTCCTCGCGCTTGTCCAGGGTGCGCAGCCGCTTCTGGACGCGCACGAAGTCCTCGTGGTGGCGGTCTGCGAGCTCCTGCGCCTCGACGAACAGCGCATGCATCGCATCGGCCTCATCACGCACATCGTCCGCTGCGCGGTAGGCCTCGATCATGCGGTTGTGGTGCTCCTGGGCCTCATCCGCGAGCTCCGTCACCTGCTGGTGATGCTCAGAGGCCTCCGCACGGACGGTCTCCGCCTCCTCGATCAGCCCCTCCAGCTCGCCGCTGTCCTGGACCTTCTCGCGCTGGTCACGCAGCTGCTCGCGGCGCGACTCGATCTTCTCGATCAGCGCGCGCTCATCAGCCGTCGACAGCACCTCGGTCTGCTGGCGGAACTCGAGCTGCTCGATCTCCTCGGCGAGCTGGTCGATGTCCTTGCCATCGCCGAGCTCCAGCTCCTCCTTCAGCTGGTCGACCTGCTCGAACAGCGCGTTCGCCTCCGCGTTCAGCTCGTTGCGCTGCTCCTTGTGCTCTTGGACCTTATCGTTCAGCGCGTCGCGCCGCTCACGGTGCTCCTGGGCCGCATCCACCTGCTCGCGGGTCTTCGCGTTGAGCTCATCGCGCTTGCTCGCCCGCTCGGATGCCATCTGGTTCAGCTCGTTCCTGCGGTCACGGAGCTGGCCCGCGAGCTTGATCAGCCGACCCTTCGAGTCGCTCTCGAGCACCGACTCGGGGAGCTCGACATTGCGGGAGGTGTCCATCTGCTGTACATCGTACTCTTCGATCACGTCGTCTTGCGTCACCATGCTGTAGCTGTGTTCGATACCATCGGGTCGCTCGCGGACCCTCCACTCACCGAGTGCAACCATCCAGTGCGAGGAGTTCCGGTCATTTCACCCACGATACCGCCGAGGATGTCTGTGACACCCTGGTTACCGGCAGATAGCAGAGGTCGGATATAAAAACGCTCCGAACCGGCGGGACGATGGCATCATACCCACGGGGGGGTGAGCGGACGGATGGAGTGTGCGATCGCCGCCTCGGGCCACGAGAACATCCGTGCCACGCACGCGACGACGCTCGAGCTCACGACGGAGGGGTGGCTCACGCCCGCAGGCGACTGCATCATCGGGGTGGGCGCCTCGCATGCATGTGCGACGCTCCCCCCGAAGATGCGGTCGCTGGCCCGCTCTGCGGCCGCCCAGATCGGGCTCGAGCTCAGCGTCGCCACGGTCGCCACCGTCACCGTCACCGGCCGGGGTGACCCCGATCTGCGGTGGAGCGATCGCACCTCGATGGTCGTCCGGACGAGCACGTACGTCGATGACCGGACGCTGATGGTCGGCGCCGATCACGCCGCGGCCGACCTGCCGCGTGAGCTCATCGATGTGCTGGCCACCGGCGCCCCGCTGTCGGCGCGGCTGTGGGTGCGTCCGTGATCACTTGAACCGGAACGTCTCGAGGTTCTGCGGGGCGAACGTCCGCATCTTGTACTTGTGGTACAGCGCCGAGGAGAGGTCCTGCACGCTGCGTTCATCCCCGTGTACGCACAGCACCTTCTCCGGACGGGGGTTCATCGTCTCCACGAACGACTCCAGCCCGCCCCGGTCGGCGTGCCCGGAGAAGCCATCGACGGTGGCGACGTCGAACTGCAGCGTCAGCGAGTCACGGCGCCCATCGCGGTCGCCACCCACCGGCACCTCCGTCCACCCCGACTGGATCCGGCGCCCGAAGGTCCCCTGCGCCTGATAGCCCACGAACACCAGCTGCGAGTCCGGGTCGGGGCCCAGATGGCGGAGCCACGACATGATGGGCCCACCCGTGATCATCCCCGAGGTCGAGAGGATGATCGCCGGGTCGCCCTCGGCGATCGCCGCGCGCTCCTCATCCCCCTCATCGATGTGGTTGAACTCCTCGGCGAGGAAGGGGTTCGCATCCTCATGGAAGATGCGGTCACGCAGCTCATCCCGGAGGTACTCGGGGTACGCCGTGTGGATCGCCGTCGCCTCCCAGATCATCCCATCCAGGTGGATCGGCATCGAGGGGATCGCGCCCGAGCGCATCGCCTCCTCGAGCACGAGCATGATCTCCTGTGACCGCCCGACGGCGAACGCCGGGATGAGCACCTTGCCTCCGCGGTCGTACGTGTCGTTGATCAGGTCGATGAGCTTCCGCTCGGAGTCCTCCTGGTCGGTCTGATAGTCGTTGCGACCGCCGTAGGTCGACTCGAGCACCAGCGTCTCCACGCGGGGGAAGTCGTTGACCGCCCCGTTGAACAGCCGGGTGGGCGTGTAGTGGATGTCGCCGCTGAAGGCGATGTTGTAGAAGCCATCCCCGACGTGGAAGTGCGTCACCGACGAGCCCAGGATGTGGCCCGCGTTGTGGAAGGTGAGCTTCAGGTCCGGGGCGATGTCGGTGACGTCCCCGTACTCGACGGTGATGGTGTGCTTGATCGCCTCGCGGACCATCTCGGAGCTGTACGGCGGGGTCCGGCCCTCCTTGACGGCCACATCCAGATAGTCCAGCTGCAGCAGGCCCATCAGGTCACGGGTGGGCTCGGTGGTGTAGATCGGCCCGTCGTAGCCGTACTTGAACAGCAGCGGGATCAGGGCTGAGTGGTCCAGGTGCGCGTGCGTGAGCACCACCGCATCGAGCGAGTTCGCGCCCGCTCCGAGCGCCTCCGGCACCTGCAGATAGGGCGCATCATCGGAGCCGGGCTTGTCCCCGCAGTCGATCAGCACCCGCGTCTCGGGGGTCGACAGCACGTACGCGGCACGGCCGACCTCCCGGCAGCAGCCCAGGGTCGTCAGACGCACCCACTCATCGTCCGACAGCTGCATGCGGTGGATCTGCCGGCCGACACGCTCGAGGATCTCCCGTCGCTCCCCACGCTCCTGCTTGAGGTAGCTCCGGATGTTCGAGACCGTCGATGAGCGGATCGGGGGGGTGCGCACCACCTCGGGGGTCCAGCCGACCGCCTGGGTGATCTCCCGGAGCGTCGAGCCCCCCCGACCGATCACCAACCCCGGCTTGGCCGCCTCGATCATCACCTCACCCGTGTCGGGGTGGAAGTCCACCGCGGTGACGCCCGCATCCTCGGGGATGACCGCACGCAGCTGCGCCTCTGCGTCCTCTGCGGGGACCAACGCCCCGGGGTCCGGCCGGATGGTGATGCGCTTGCGCAGGCGGCTGGCCAGCTGTCTGATGAGCCCACCATCATCCGCGAACCGCCGCGGATCCTCGGTGTAGATCACCAGCTCGGGCCCCTCGAACGCCACACCGGTGATGGTGATGTCGTCGGGCAGCTGGCGGTCGATGGTGGCAGACAGGTCCTCAAGTTGTTGATCTACTGAGCTCATGCGAGTGTAGGGCCGACGCGGACATCGGCGATATCAGGTCACGTCACTGCAAGTGATGCGGTCTGCGCTCACCCAGTGAGACCGACGACAAGAGTCGACAGCCCGTCTCCACGGAGGGATGACAGTCGTGCCCGCTTGCTTCGTGCTGTGGGTGTCACATATAAAACCCTTCGCAAATCGCAAGCCCCCGGCGGGTGTGGCTGCGCCATGGAGATCACCGATGCACGCGTCGAGACGACCCGTGAGTGGGTCAGCGCACAGGTCCCGGAGCTGACCACAGCGATCAACGAGGTGCGGGCGGACCTCGGGCGGTCCTTCGAAGTCACCGTGGGCCAGGTCGACGAGCCGATGGTCGCCACGGCCGTCGACCGCATCTTCGCCGACCGGCCGACGGCGGTCAACGTGACCGGCTACATCCTCATCCTGCGTGCGATCGACATCCCCGGGGACTACCCCGGCTTCGTGGTCGATGAGGTGCTGGGCCGCCGGCTGGCCGCGACGATCGCGGGGGGTGACCCGCTGGGGCTGCTCGCGGAGGCGACGTTCCACATCGTCGACCGCCGGACCCACACCGCGGGGACCGCCGGGCTCGACGACCTGCGGGCGGGGCTGATCGCGGGGCTGCAGACCCGCCTGCCGGGGTGGCCCTGGCGGGAGCGGTGAGCGGCTTCCTGCAGGTTTATACGCGCCTCGTCGGACCGTGATGGTATGACAGGCGACCAGGAGCTGGGCATCACCGCCTCGAAGGAGCACGCCACGGGGGAGTGGTACGCGGAGGTGGTCCAGAAGGCCGAGCTGGCGAGCTACGCACCGGAGGGGATGAGCGGCTTCATCATCACGCGCCCGCGGGGGTACGCCCTGTGGGAGCAGATCCAGGCGGACCTCGATCGGCGCTTCAAGCGGACCGGCGTGCAGAACACGTACTTCCCGCTGCTGATCCCCGAGTCGTACCTGGAGCGAGAGAAGGAGATCGTCGAGGGGTTCGACCCCGAGGTGGCGTGGGTCGAGACGGCGGGGACGCAGCCGCTCGAGGAGCGCCTGGCGGTGCGGCCGACCTCCGAGTCGATCATCGCCCCGTACCTCGCGCGGTGGGTCCGGAGCCATCGTGACCTGCCGATCCGGATCAACCAGTGGGCCTCCGTGGTGCGATGGGAGGCGACGGAGACGAAGCCGTTCTTCCGCACCAAGGAGTTCCTCTGGCAGGAGGGACACACCGCACACGCCGATGCGGCGGATGCGTGGGCGGAGACGCTGCAGCGGCTCGACCAGTACGAGGCGGTGTATGAGGAGGTGCTGGCGATCCCCACCTTGCGGGGGGCGAAGCCGGAGCATGACAAGTTCCCCGGCGCGGAGACGACCACCACCGTCGAGGCGCTGATGCCCGATGGCAAGTCGGTCCAGGGCGCGACCTCTCACGACCTGGGCACCGGCTTCGCCGAGGCGTTCGGGATCTACTACACCGATGCCGAGGAGGACGAGCAGGTCGCACACACCACCTCCTGGGGGCTGTCGTGGCGGGCCGTCGGCGCGGTGATCATGACGCACTCGGACGACCAGGGGCTCGTCGTGCCCCCGGCGGTCGCCCCCGAGCAGGTGGTGATCGTCCCCATCTACAACGATGAGACCCGGGCGGCGGTGAGCGAGGCGGCGGAGACGGTCGCGACGCGGCTGCAGGCGGCGGGCGTGCGGGTGCATCTGGATGATCGCGATGAGCGCAACCCGGGGTTCAAGTTCAACGAGTGGGAGCTGAAGGGGGTGCCGCTGCGCCTGGAGCTGGGACCCCAGGAGGTCGATGCGGGGACGGTCACCGCGGTGCGCCGACCGGACGGACACCGCGAGGAGCTCGCGATCGCATCGATCGAGAGCGACGTCTCCGCGGCGCTGGAGGGGGTCCATGAGACGCTCCTGGCCGCCGCGGAGGCCCGGCTCGAGGAGAACATCCGGGAGGCCGACGACCGCGAGACGATCCTGGGGACCATCGGCCGCCACGGGGGGTACGTGCGGACACCGTGGTGTGGGGCGGTGGCGTGTGAGACGGCGATCAAAGACGAGATCGCCGCGTCGATCGTCGCGGTGCCCCTCGAGGATGACCCCATCACGGACGGGGACCGCTGCGGGGTCTGCGGGGCGGCGGCAGCGCAGACGGCGTACTTCGCGCGCACCTACTGAGTGGAATATTAATATTTGCCAGGGATATTAATATGATATTCATGTACCCTTATGTATCGAGGGTAAGTGGTATATCATCCCGGCCGAACCGTGATGCATGACCGAGTCAGCCGAGAAGCCCACTGAAGAGTTCGTCGGGCTCGCCGACCCGACGGACGAGCGATCGAGCTGTGGTGTCGGTGCCGTGGTCGACCTCAGCGGCGAGCGCACGCATGAGACCGTCGCGGACGCGATCACCCTGCTGGAGAATCTGGAGCACCGCGGCACCACCGGAGCGGAGGAGGACACCGGGGATGGGGCGGGGATCCTCATCCAGCGGCCGGACGCGTTCTTCGAGTCGGTCCTCGACGCGTCGCTGCCACCGGAGTACGCGGTGGGGGTGGTGTTCATGCCGGTCGATGGGGCCGCCCGGGCGGGGCTGCAGGCGATCGTCGAGGGGGGGTTGGCCGACCACGGCCTCGATGCGATCTGCTGGCGGGAGGTGCCCACGGACAACAGCGGACTCGGTGCGACCGCGCTGGACTCCGAACCCGCCATCTACCAGCTGTTCGTCGCCCCCGAGGCATCGATGGATGATGCGGAGTTCGACCGCACGCTGTACGTGGCGCGGCGGGACATCGAGACGCGGGTCACAGAGCTCGGCTCCGATGGGGCGGCGCGGTTCTACATCTGCTCGCTGTCGCGGTCGACGGTGGTCTACAAGGGGCTGCTGAAGGGCGACCAGCTGGCGGGGTACTACGCCGACCTCTCGCATCCACAGCTGCGGTCGACGCTCGCGCTCGTGCATGCGCGCTTCTCGACGAACACGCTGGGCGCGTGGCACCTGGCGCACCCGTACCGGCACATCGTGCACAACGGGGAGATCAACACGATCCGGGGGAACATCAACTGGATGCGCTCGCGGGAGACCGATCTCGCGCACCCGGACTTCGGTGGGGACATCGAGACGATCAAGCCCGTCATCGCCGACCCCGACCAGTCGGACACCGCCTCGTTGGACAACGCGGTCGAGCTGCTGCTGCGCGGTGGCAGGTCGCTGCCGCATGTGCTGCGCATGCTCGTCCCGGAGGCGTACCAGAAGGACCCACAGATGGACGCACAGCGTCGCGCATGGTACGACTTCCACGCCTCGCTGGTCGAGCCGTGGGATGGACCCGCACTCGTGTGCGCGACCGACGGCGACCGCATCGCGGCGGTGCTCGACCGCAACGGCCTGCGCCCCTGTCGGTACGACATCACCACGGATGAGCGGCTGATCGTCTCCTCGGAGGTGGGCGCACTCGAGACGGACGTCGCAGAGATCGCCGAACGTGGGCGGCTGCGACCGGGGCAGCTGCTCGTCGCAGACCCCACCGAGGGGCGGGTGGTCCCCGATGCGGAGGTGTTCGAGGAGCTGACCGATCCCCACTACGCCGAGTGGCTCGGCGAGCAGCAGCAGCGGTTGGGCGCGGTCGTCGAGCCGGAGCTGGGCCCGGGGGAGCTTCCCCAGCCGCTGCGGGTCGCACAGGTCGCCTTCGGCTACACGCAGGATGAGCTCGACCACATGATCGCACCGATGGCGCAGAAGGGCAAGGATCCGGTGGGGTCGATGGGTGATGACACGCCGCTGTCGGTGCTGAGCGACTTCAACCGGCCGCTGTTCACCTACTTCAAGCAGCTGTTCGCACAGGTGACGAACCCACCACTCGACTACATCCGCGAGGAGCTGGTGACCTCCCTGGAGACGCGGGTGGGCAGCCAGCCCAACCTGCTGGAGGAGGGCCCCGCGCACGCCCGCCAGCTGGTGATCGACTCCCCGGTGCTGACGGATGCGGCGACCGCGGCGATCGCCGACGGGGAGACCGGCTTCGCCGTCGAGACGATCGACACCACGTTCGGCCTCTCGGAGTCGATGGCCGAGGCGATCGAACGGGTCCGTGCCGAGGCGGTCGCGGCGATCGAGGCGGGTGCGGAGATCATCGTGCTGTCGGACCGCCGACTCGCCGCCGAGCGCATCGCGATCCCCAGCCTGCTCGCGACGGGGGCGGTGCACCACCACCTGGTGCGCTGCGGCCTGCGCAACCACGCCGGTATGGTGATCCGCTCGGGGGAGCCGCGGGAGGTGCACCACCTCGCGACGCTGATCGGCTACGGGGCGGATGCGGTCAATCCGTACCTGGCATACCAGTCGATCGCCGACATCACGGCGGGCCCAGACGGTGCGGAGCCCGAGGAGGCCATCGCGGCGTACATCGGGGCGCTCGAGGATGGGCTGCTGAAGACGATGTCCAAGATGGGCATCTCCACCGTGGAGTCGTACCAGGGTGCGCAGATCTTCGAGGCGGTGGGGCTCGACTCCAGGTTCGTCGCGGAGTACTTCGAGGGGACGGAGATCCGCACCGAGGGGATCGACCTCGCGATCATCGAGGAGGATGTCCGCACCGCCCACATGGTGGCGTTCGGTGAGGACCCACAGCTCGAGCGGGTCGGCGAGTACGAGCACCGCTCCAGCGGCATCCGCCACGAGTGGAACCCGCAGACGGTGGGCACGCTCCAGCAGGCGGTCCGTGCGGGTGACTACGGGAAGTACAAGGAGTTCGCCGCGCTGGTGAACGACCACGCCGAGTCGCTGCAGAGCCTGCGGAGTCTGCTCACCTTCGCCTCGGACCGAGAGCCGATCGAGCTCGCGGAGGTCGAGCCGGTCACCGACATCGTCACCCGGTTCTCGACCGCGGCGATGTCGCTGGGGAGCCTCTCGCCGGAGGCGCATGAGAACAACGCCATGGCGATGAACCGCCTGGGCGGGAAGGCCAACTCCGGGGAGGGGGGCGAACCCCCCGAGCGGTTCCACACCGAGAAGGAGTGCCGGGTGAAGCAGGTCGCCTCGGGACGCTTCGGCGTGACCTCCGCGTACCTCGCCGCGGCCGATGAGCTGCAGATCAAGATGGCGCAGGGGTCGAAGCCGGGAGAGGGGGGCCATCTGCCGGGTCGCAAGGTCAACGAGATGATCGCACACGTGCGGTTCGCCACCCCCGGTGTGGGGCTGATCTCACCCCCACCGCTGCACGACATCTACTCGATCGAGGACCTCAAGCAGCTGATCCACGACCTGAAGGTGGCGAACCCCGCGGCGGACATCAACGTCAAGCTGGTCTCTGAGGCGGGCATCGGCACGATCGCCGCGGGGGTCGCGAAGGCCAACGCGGACGTCGTGCACATCTCGGGGCACTCGGGGGGGACCGGGGCCTCGCCGAAGACCTCCATCAAGAACGCGGGGCTGCCCTGGGAGCTGGGGCTCGCAGAGGCGAACCAGATGCTGCGCGCGACCGGCCTGCGCTCGCGCATCCGTGTCTCGACCGATGGGGGCCTGAAGACGGGGCGGGATGTGGCGATCGCCGCACTGCTGGGTGCGGAGGAGTTCATCTTCGGCACCGCTTCGCTGGTGACCTCCGGGTGCGTGATGGCGCGGCAGTGCCACGCGAACACCTGTCCGGTGGGCGTCGCGACCCAGCGGGAGAAGCTCCGCGAGCGGTTCCCCGGACAGCCCGAGCATGTGATCAACTACATGACGTTCATCGCCGAGGAGCTCCGGGAGATCATGGCGGAGCTTGGCTTCCGCTCGCTCGAGGAGATGATCGGCCGGCCGAGCCTGCTCCGCCAGCGCAGCACCGACCACCCGAAGGCGGCCGCGATCGACCTCTCGGCGATGCTCGCAGAGCCGGAGACGGGCGCGCGGACGAAGACCACCGAGCAGGCCCACCCGGATGTGGCGACGCAGCTGGATCACGAGATCATCGACGCAGCCAGCGAGGCCATCGACCGTGGTGCGCCGGTGGCGCTGTCGTACCCGATCTCCAACGTCGACCGGGCGGTGGGGGCGATGGTCTCACATGAGATCTCCGTGCGCCACGGGGCGGATGGGTTGGCGGATGACACGATCCAGCTGACGTTCGATGGCATCGCGGGGCAGTCCTTCGGGGCGTTCCTCGCGCCGGGGGTGACGATGCAGCTGCGGGGGGCCTCGAACGACTACATCGGCAAGGGGCTCTCTGGCGGCCGACTCGTGGTGCAGACACCGCCGAATGCCGGCTACGATGCGGCCGCGAACGTCGTCATCGGCAACGTCGCGTTCTACGGGGCGACGAGTGGGGAGGCGTACATCAACGGCATCGCCGGCGAGCGCTTCTGCGTGCGCAACTCCGGGGTGAAGGCGGTCGTCGAGGGGGTCGGCGACCACGGCTGCGAGTACATGACCGGTGGTGTCACCGTCATCCTCGGCGCCGTCGGGCGGAACTTCGCCGCGGGGATGTCCGGGGGTGTCGCGTACGTGTACGATGAGGAGGGGACACTCGCACAGCACCTGAACGGCGAGTTCGTGAGGATGAGCGCCGAGCTCAACGCGGATGATGAGGCGATGATCCGACGGCTCCTGGAGAACCACGTCGCATACACCGACAGCGTGCGGGCGACGACGTTGCTTGAGGAGTGGGAGACGACCCGTGGGCACTTCCGACGGGTGCTGCCGGATGCGTACGCCGAGGTGATCGCGGAGGCCCCAGAGATGGACGTGCGCACCGCACTGCCACCGGCGGCGGGGGTCACCCCGCTGACGGGTGGCGGGGACTCGCTCGCGCAGACCAGCGACGACTAGTCGCCTGCGGGGACCACCGCGACCTCGTCGGCCAGCCACTCGCGCAGCGACCGCACCCGCCGGAGGCGCTCAGCCGCGAGCGACTGGGCGGTCGGGGAGACCACGCGGTCGGCGGCCTGCTCGCCGCGCTCGATCACGAGGTCGACCATCTCGGCCGCCTCGGTGTGTGTGCGCGCCTCATACCCCATCCGCAGCAGCATGAGCGCCGTCCCGTTCGCCCCGATCTTATCGAGGATGTCCGCCTCGACGAGCGTCCGCAGCTCCGGGTCGACCGCCCCGAGCGGCCCCTCGTACGAGTGCTGCTCGATCCGGTCGGTGACCGCCTCGACGAACCCCGGGTCGAAGCCCTCGCGGGTGCCGAGGAACTTCCGGGCGACCCGTGCGCCCGCAGCAGCATGCCGGTCCTGTTCGACCTCCAGCTTGGCGATGTCATGGAACAGGGCGGCGACGTGGACGACCGCGCTGTCGGCGCCCTCCGCCTCGGCGATCGCCGTCGCGAGCTCCACGACGTTCTGGATGTGTGCGAAGCGATACTCTGCGCTGTGCCATGGGTACCACCGCATGCGTCCCCCGTCGTCCTCGCCCCGGATCGACGCGGAGAGGTACTGGTAGACGAACTGCTCGATCTCGTCGGTCGTCTCCGCAGTCAGCGGTGGATGGCCGATCTCAACGCCCACACCACCACCCCCGGGCCGTCCGGGGTGGCGACGCAGACATGGTCGTCGTCTCACGGATGCTCATTGACGGAAGGTGTCCGCAGGTGCGTTTAGGCGTTACGTTGCCGTCGGAGTCGGTGTCCGGCCCAGACGATCACCAGGATGATCCCCACCGCGAGGAGGTACCGCACCGCCTGGGAGGCCGTCATGGCCGTGGGCATCGTCGGGAGCGCCGCACCCCCCAGCAGCCGCGCCTGCACCGCCTCGACGAGCGCGCCCCCCTCGGGGCTGGGCGGGTCGGGGGTGGCCGACGGCACCGACAGCCGGATCGGGGTGTCGGGGACGCTCACACGCTGGGGCGTCGCCTCGGGCGGGACCGCGACCGACCCATCTGTGGCGACCTCCGTCCGGTGGGTCCCGGTGTCGGTGTGGACGACGACGGGGGTCTGTGGGGCGAGCGTTGTGACCAGAGGGTCCACCTGCAGGATGGACGGCTCGACCACCTCGATGGTCCGTGAGACCGACGGGAGGGAGATGTTGAGCGCACTCGCCGACGGCGGCACCTCGATGGACACCGTGAGGCTCTCCCCTCCCCACCGGGGCGTCACCGGGAGGTCGCTCACCTCCTGACCGGGTCGCACCCGCACACGCGGGGAGTACGCGGCCGGGAGCGACGCATCGGGGGGCGCACCGCCGTGTGCACGGCGCAGCCCATCGAGTCCGGGGTCCTCGACACGCAGACGCAGCCGTTCACCCGCGACCACCGTGGTCGTCTCGGAGAAGGGCGTGTCGGCCTGTGCAGGGGCCCGCTCGACGATGAGGGTGGGGGCGGGGGCGACGAGTGAGGTCCGTCTCGCCTCCTGGGTGCCGATCGCGCTGACCTCCAGCGACGAGGGTGCTGCAGCGACCCCGAGCCGCTCGACCTGGGTGGTGTCCGCATCTCCGGTCTCGACGATCGACGCAGACATCGCAGGAGCATCTGCCAGCAGGGCATGGGTGTTGATCTGTGCGGAGACCACCCCGTCGGCGTCGGTGTCGGTGAGCGTCAGCCGCGCGAGGGGGGCATCGGCGGTCTGAAGCATCACGCCCACCGTCGCTCCATCGTCGACCCGCACCTCCACCGGCAGCAGCGCACCCCGTGTGAGCGTGTCGGGGAGCGTGATCGACCGGATCGCCCGGCCATCTGCGGGCAGGTCCACCACCGTCTCCACCCGCGAGTCAGCCTGCTGAGGGTCGGCCACGGTGAGGGTGATCGGTCCCCCGGTGGGGTCATCGATGGGGAGGCTGAGTGCCGTCCGACCACCCGGGGCCGACCAGCGGGTGGACTGGTGGAGCGTCCGCCCTGATGCAGCCAGCAGCTCCACCTGGATGGGCCGCACCGCGGGAGGGCCCTCGATGACCGCGGTGATGGGCCCGCGCGGCGACTCCGCATGGGACTCGGTGATCGAAAGCGCCGGGGAGACCGGGTCTGCCCGCAGCTCGGTGTGCCCACCGGTGGTCTCGACGGCGAGGGTCACCGGTGCATCCGTGGGCCACCGGTCGGTCTGGAGGACGGTGCCGGGTCCACCGATGATGCTGTCGGCGAGCGGCCAGCCGGTCTCCGTGGTGGCGGTGATACGACGGAGGTCCCCACTCCCGGTGACGATCGCGAGGGGCTCACCCGGAAGGTATCCGACCGTCTCATCGCTGGCCCACCCGATGGTCGTCGCGAGCTGCACCGGTCGGCGCACGGGCCTGAGGCGATTACCGCTGCGATCGATGACCCCCTCCACCACGAGCTCGGGGGACCCCGACGGGTCGTGGTCCGCCCTCAGATGGATGCGGTCGCCCGTGGAGCCGTCATCGACCAGCTGCGCCTCAAGGGGTGCACCATCACTCAGCAGCTGTGCCGTCGCGTCTTCAGGGGGGCCATCGCCGAGACCGCGCACCGGTTCGGAGACGCCCACGATGACCTCGAGGAGGGGGTCACCGCTGTCTGCCACGCGTCGTGGAAACCCGATGACTGAGGTGATCTCAGGTGGGGTCGT